>DATCEJ010000001.1:0-8963 GCA_036510135.1 Roseiarcus sp.
CATGCCGACGGAATCGCGCAGAAGACCCCATGTGCCCCATACAATGATTGCATTGATGACGAGACTGACGACCGGATCGATCCACAGCCAGTTTGTCAGCAGGATCACAAGCCCCGCCACCACGACGCCGACGGACACCAACGCGTCGGACGCCATGTGCAGGAAGGCGCCACGCAGGTTGATGTCCTCCTTGCTGCCCGAAGCGAAGAGCCACGCTGTCAAAGCGTTGACGACGATGCCAACAGCAGCAACCGCCATCATCGTCTTGCCCGCCACGGGCTCGGGCGTTCCGAGGCGCCGGATGGCCTCCCACGACAGGCCCCCGACGGTGACCAGCAGAAAGACCGCGTTGAACAGGGCGGCAAGGATCGACGAGCCGCGCAGTCCGTAAGTGAAGCGCGCGGTTGGCGCGCGCTGGGCGAGCACGCTCCCCAGCCAGGCAATGCCAAGTCCAAGGACATCGCTGAGATTGTGTCCCGCGTCGGCCAGCAAAGACACGGAATTGCTCATCAAGCCGTAGAGCGCTTCGATGATGACGAAGCCAAGATTGAGCGCGATGCCGATGGCGAAGGCTTTGCCGAAGCTCGCAGGCGCATGGGCGTGCGTGTGGCCATGATCGTCATGGTCGTGCGAGTGGCCGCTATGATCGTGGGACATCGAGATCTTCCGCTTGTCTGAATACACTCTCTAGCGGCCAGTGGATCAAGACTTCATGACAGAGAGCGTGCGTGGACCACCCCTGAAGCTTTCAAGATAGGCGCAAAACATGTCGGCCATGGCGCCGGCATAAGTCTCGACCTCCGCCGGGCTTCGAGGGCTTTCCGAAAAGTGTTTTCCGACCTTGCTCAGCGTCGTCGTGATCAGGTCGGCGACTAAGGCGTGCGTCGATTCCGAGGTTTTCGGCAGCGCCTCGCGCATAAAGGCCTGCATGGCGCGGTTCCCTGAAGCCCTTGCCTCCCGGGCCTCGGGCGCATCGCGGTAGAGAGGGGCCGCGTCGTTCAGCGCCACACGCATCGCGGCCTCTTCGCATTCCGAGCGGATGAAGGCCTGGACGAGGCCGCGCAGCCGTTCGAGCGGGGGGCGCCTCACGTCTTCGAGGATCGCACGCAGCAGCTCGGATGTGCCGCGCCATTCGTCGCTCTGGAGGCGGAAGAGGATCGCCGCCTTGTTCGGGAAATATTGGTAGACCGATCCGACGCTGACGCCGGCCCTCTCCGCCACCCGCGCGGTGGTGAAGCGCGCCGCGCCTTCCTTTGCCAGAACCTGAGCGGCGGCCTCGAGAATGGCTGCGACGAGGTCGGTCGAGCGGGCCTGCTTCGGCCGTTTTCGCGAGGAAATCTGGGCTTGTTGGCGATCGGTCATAGGGGATCAAGCAAACGCGAATAGAAAAAGCGACGAATTCGTCGTATTTCTAGCGCGAGCCAAAGACACACTCAACCCGAAACTGGATATCCCATGAGAACCCTCACCGCCGACCCCCTCGCCCCCCTCCTGGACCGTCTGTTTGCAGACGCCGATGCGGCCGAGGCTGACATCGACGCCGCATTCGCCGATCTCTCCGACGACGAGCAGGCGCGCCTGATGCGCAGCAAGACCGACTATGGCGAACTCTATGGGCGGATGAAGAACCTTCCGCTCGCCGTGTCGCGAGAGACGGGCGCGTTGCTGTACATGCTGGCGCGAAGCTCGGGCGCCCGAACGATCGTCGAGTTCGGAACCTCTTTCGGCATCTCGACCCTGCACCTCGCCGCAGCTTTGCGAGACAATGGCGGCGGCCGCCTGATCACGAGCGAGTTCGAGCCGTCCAAGGCGGCGCGGGCGAAGGCCAATCTCAAGGCGGGCGGCGTTATCGATCTGGTGGAGATCCGCGAGGGAGACGCGCTCAAGACGCTGAGCGTCGATCTCTCCGAATCGATCGACCTCGTCCTGCTCGACGGCGCGAAGTCGCTCTATCCCGAGATCCTGAGCCTGTTAGAGAGCCGCCTGAAGCCTGGCGCATTGATCGTCGCCGACAATGCGGACATGAGCCCCGACTACCTCGAGCGCGTGCGCTCGCCCGCAAGCGGCTACATGTCCGTGCCCTTCGCAGAGGACGTCGAGATGTCGATGCGGGTTGGGTGAGGCAATCGCACGGGCCGTGCGGCGAGCGCCGAAAGCGTCGCGGTCACCGAGGCGATCGCGACAGAAGGCCCATGTTCGGAAATTTTAAACATTTTCTTGACGGCAAATCTTTGTTCGAACTATGTTCTCACGCCGCTGCAGCGCCATGACCAACCACGCGAAACCGACGAAAATTCCGTCATGACAGACGCTATCGTGAGATTTCTCCTCGTCGGCGCAGGCGTGTTCCTCTTCATGGTCGCCTTCGCCTGGATGATCCTGGGGGCGGTCTTTCCACGCGGGGGGTCGGGATTCATCGCAGGCTTGCTGCTCGGATGGATAGCGGGACGACAGAGACCGGCGCAGGTCGTCGTTCGAGGAGCGACCGAGCCTTCGCCGGTCCTTCAGGCCGAGCCACGCCGTCGGCTTCGATGGTTGTGGATCGTTCTCGGCGCACTCGCCCTGTACGCGATTGCGCGTCACGAGGCGAGGGCGGATCAAGTCTTCAAGCCTACGCGCGAGGCGGCAAGGGCGGAACGCGTTTCGATCGCTAAAGGTTTAGTGGAGGCGCGCGGTAAGGGCGCCGCGTTCAACGATAATAACGCGTGCGGTCAATTCGTAGACTATGCATTCGCGCCGGAGGACCTGACAGACTATGCTAGCAAAGCGGATTGGCTATGGACAAGCACGAGTTAATTTTAAGTTGCGAGCGCAAGCTCATGAGTCCTACCGAGACTGTGAGGTAACATTGGCAGTCGAATTGGAGAAGTTCATCTTAAGTAAATTAACAACAATCAGCGACGATTCATGTAATGATGATTCATGACGCGGGAAACGACAAGGCCGTTACCAAGATGATCAAAGCAAGTCACCTCACCACCCCTTGCTGTCGTCGCTACCTCGGACCCCGCACCTCTTTCCTTTTCTGACGCGGCCAAACCTAATCCGTCGACGGCCTTGTCACCCGAAGCCATGGCCGCGTTCCCTCACGCGCCTCGTCGTGGGCGCTGCTCGGCTGGTAATGCAGCGGCGAGCCTGGCAGGCGACCGGCTTTGAGGGCGTGCAGGGTCGGCGCGTTGGTCACGTCGAACGAGTCAAAGCCACAGCGCAGCATGAGCGGAATTTCGTCGATCAGCACGTCCCCGATCGCCCTGAGTTCGCCGCGAAACTGACGCCGGTCGCGCAGGATGCGGGCGTAGGAAAACGAGCGGCCGTCGGCGAACTTGTCGAACGCGAGGGCGACGAGGGGCCGGTTGGTGAGATCGGAGAGATGCGCCTGCGCGTCGGCGCCAGCCTCGAGCGCGACTCCCACAGGCGCCGCGCGCGCCGACAGCGCCTCACGCTCGGCAAGCCAGCGCTTGAGCGATACGACAATCGCGCCCTCCTCGGGCACGGGCGCCTCATCACCGAGAAAAGCCCATGCGTCTTCAACGAAACCTTCGCGCCGCCACAAAGGCATCAGATGCCTGATCCGGCGTCGAGCGGCCCCACATGGATGCCGCACTCGACCTTGCCGCGCCCGCGCCAACGACCAGCCCGCTCGTCCTCGCCAGGCTTGACCGGGCTCGTGCACGGCAGGCAGCCGATGGACGGAAAGCCCTTGGCCACCAAGGGATGCCGGGGCAATCCGGCGTCGGCGATATATTTCAGCACATCGCTCGAGCTCCAGCCGACAAGCGGGTTGACCTTGATCCGTTCGCCCTCCGCTTCGAACAGCGGCAATGTCGCGCGCGTCTCGCTCTGAAAACCCTTCCGGCCGGTAATCCAGGCGTCAAACCCCTCCATGGCCTCAGCGAGCGGCCGGACCTTACGAATCTCGCAGCAGCGGTCCGGATCGGTGGCGAACAGAAATTTCTCGGGATCCTCCTCGGCGAGCGTCTCACCGTGCGGCTCCGTGACAACGACGTTGGTGAGCTTCAGACGCGCGACGAGGTCGTCGCGATAGGCGAGGGTCTCGGGGAAGTGCTGCCCGGTGTCGACGAAGACCACCGGCGTCGCTGTGTCGACCTGCGCCACCATGTGCAGGAGCGCCGCGGCGTCGGCGCCGAAGCTCGACACGAGCGCGATGCGGCCAGGATACAAATCTTCGATCGCGAGCCTCAGGAGCGAAGAGGCCTTGAGCTGTGCGAAGCGCGTCTCGAGCCGCGAGGCGGCGATCTGGTCGCCGAACAACTTGACGTCATGGGCGCTCATCAGATGTCCGATCCGGCGCTTCGTTCGTAAAGCGCCTCCTTGAACGGGGCCATGCCGACGCGGCGGAACGCGTCCAGGAAGGTTTCGGCTTCTTCGCGCCTCAGCCCCATATAGGTCTCGACGATGGTCTCGATCGCGCCGACGACATTTTCGGAGCTGAAGCCGGGCCCGGTTATCTGGCCGATCGCGGCCTGTTCGTCCGCAGAACCGCCGAGTGTGATCTGGTAGGTTTCTTCCCCTGCCCGCTCGAGTCCCAGAATGCCGATATGGCCGACGTGATGGTGACCGCAGGCATTGATGCAGCCGGAGATCTTGATCTTCAGGGGACCAATCTCCTTTGCGCGCTGGCCGTCGCCGAAGCGGGTCGCGATGCGCTGGGCGACCGGAATTGAGCGCGCGGTCGCGAGCGTGCAATAGTCGAGGCCTGGGCAGGCGATGATGTCGCTGATCCCGCCGGCGTTCGGCGTCGACAGGCCGACGGACGCCAGCCGATCGTAGACCGCCGGCAAGTCGTCCAGCGCGATATGGGGCAGAATAAGATTCTGCTCGTGCGAGACGCGGACCTCGTCATGCGAATAGTCCTCGGCAAGGTCGGCGACGGCGTCCATCTGGTCAGCGGTCGCGTCGCCCGGCGTGGCGCCGATCGATTTCAGCGAAACAGTGACAACGACATAGCCCGGCGACTTGTGCGGCGTGACATTGGAGGCGAGGAAGCTGGCAAAGCGCGCATCTTTCCCTCTGCGGCGCTCCACCCGGTCGCTGGCCTGCTTCTTCGGCTCGAGCTCCGGGGGGGCGAAAAACGCGCGAAACCGTTCAAGCTCCTTCGACGGGAGAGTCAGCGCCTTGGGATCGCGGGCGGCGAATTCCGCCTCGATCTCCTCGCGCAGCGGCTCGAGCCCCTTCTCGTGCACCAGGATCTTGATGCGCGCCTTGAACTTGTTGTCGCGCCGCCCTTCGAGATTGTAGACCCTCAAGATCGCCTCGACATAACCCAAGAGGTCGCGCTCGGGGAGGAAATCGCGGACCATGCGCCCGATCATCGGCGTTCGGCCGAGGCCGCCGCCGACATAGACGCGAAAGCCGATCTCGCCCGCATCGTTGCGCACGACCTGCAATCCAATGTCATGCGCCTGGATCACCGCGCGGTCTTGCGCCGCGCCATTGACGGCGAGCTTGAACTTGCGCGGCAGGAACGAAAATTCGGGATGCAGCGACGACCATTGCCGCAAGATTTCGGCATAAGGGCGCGGATCCGCGATCTCGTCATGCCCAACGCCGGCGAAATGGTCAGCCGTGACGTTGCGAATGCAGTTTCCCGAGGTCTGGATGGCGTGCATCTCGACGCTCGCGAGTTCGGCCAGGATGTCAGGCACATCCTTGAGCGCCGGCCAATGAAATTGGAGATTCTGCCGGGTGGTAAAGTGACCGTAGCCGCGATCGTAGCGTTTTGCGATCTCGGCGAGCTTGCGCATCTGGCGCGAATTGAGGACCCCATACGGGATCGCGATGCGCAGCATGTAGGAGTGAAGCTGCAGATAGACGCCGTTCATCAGTCGGTGCGGCCGGAACTGATCCTCGGTCAATTCGCCGCTGAGGCGGCGCGCGACCTGGTCACGAAACTGCTCGACCCGCGCGGCGACGAAGGCGGCGTCGAAATCGTCATAATGATACATGATCGGTCTCCGTCGCGACCTTGGGACCCGAGTTCGGCGCCAGACCTAACGCCTGCTTCCCCAGGTCGCGCCTGATCGTCGGCCCGGTCGCCCTGATTGCTTCGCGCAACGCCTTGGGCGCCAGATGGCCGTTGCGCTCCTCGACCACGATCGCATAGGCGTCGACGACGATATTGTTCGCTTCATCCTGCTTGGCGCGCTTAAGCGCCTCGGCCGTCGCTTGCGGGTCTGGCAAAACCGCGGCGCGGTTGAAATCCTCGCTCCAACGATCGTCAATTGCTTGAAACACGACGACGCCGTCCGTAAGCCGGTTGGCGGTGATGACATCTGGCATTCCGGCCTCATGGAAGTAGGCGGACGCCTGCCCGCCTGCAAGAGCGATTAGCATATTTAACGGCAAAAATCTATATGTCGTGCTGTATCACAACTTATAACCGCTATTCCTTGTGGACACGCCTCGGCCCCAGGGCGCGCTTACCGCCGTCTTGACGCGGCTCCAGTCGTCTGGGAATGCCTCGAAGCGAGGCAAATCACGTTTGCTATAGCCGCCGGTTGGCGGACACGAGGCGCGCTGGGAATGGTGTTTTCGTCGATAACGTTTCTGTTCTACTTCCTCCCCATTTTCCTGGCCGCCTATTTCCTGACGCCCACCATCCAAGCCAAGAATATCGTTACACTGCTGTTCTCTCTGGTGTTCTACGCCTGGGGAGAGCCCCGGTTCGTCATCGTTCTTCTGCTGTCGATCGTGTTCAATTTCTGCGCAGGTCTCCTGATCGACGCGCAAGAAGGATCGTCCCGCCGGTTGGCCCTCGCCGTCGCCGTCGCCGGAAACCTGCTGCTGCTCGGGGTCTTCAAATACGCCAATTTCATCACCGCTAACCTGACCACCCTTCTCAGTCCGCTCGGCGCCCCGTCATTCCGGACCAACATTGCGCTCCCGCTCGGCATCTCGTTTTTCACCTTCCATTGCCTGTCCTACATCATCGACGTCTACCGTCGACGGTTTAAGGCCAATCGCAACCCGATCGACATTGCTCTCTACATTTCCCTGTTTCCGCAACTCGTTGCGGGACCGATTGTTCGCTACAAGACCGTCGCGAGGCAATTGGACGCCCGCAGGTTCACGTTGGGGCGGGCGTCCGTTGGCGCACGGATCTTCATCATCGGCCTCGCCCAGAAGGTGCTGGTGGCCGATGTCGTTGCGCCGCTCGTCCAGGTCGCGTTCAACACCGTTCCTCATCGCTCGATGGCTGAGGCGTGGATCGGCCTGATCGCCTACACGGTGCAGATCTATTTTGACTTTGCCGGCTATTCCAACATGGCGATTGGCCTCGGCATCGTGCTCGGGTTCACATTCCCGCGCAATTTCCGCATGCCCTATACTTCGCTTTCGATCACCGAATTCTGGCGGCGCTGGCATATGTCGCTGTCATCGTGGCTGCGCGACTATCTCTACATTCCCCTCGGCGGCAACCGTGGAACCGACGCACAGACCTACCGCAATCTCGTCATGGTGTTCCTGCTCTGCGGGCTCTGGCATGGAGCGAACTGGACGTTCGTCCTATGGGGGATGTGGCACGGCGCCTTCCTGGTGATCGAGCGCCGTGGCTTAGGCTCCGCGCTCGCCCGGTTCGCGAAGCCAGCGCAATGGGCTTATGCGCTGCTCGCCGTCATGGGCGGGTGGGTGCTGTTCCGTTCAACGAATCTACCTGAGGCGATCGGGTATTACGCGAGCCTGATTGGCCGAAATGGGTTGAGCGAACTCAGCTTCGACATGCACGACGCGCTGAACGACCGCGCGATCATGACGCTCGTGATTGGCTGCGTGCTCGCAATTGCGCCGCGATGGCCTGCCAAATGGACGGCGCCGTTCGTGGTGCGCGCGTCAGCCGACGTCGTGCTGACGTTCGCCTTGCTCATTTTTTCCATGATCACGGTCGCGGCCGGCGCCTATAGCCCGTTCCTGTATTTTCGCTTCTGAGCCTCAAAGCATTGGCAGCGAGCGTGGACGCGAGCCGAGGGGGAACGCGGCGTCGATCTTAGCCAGCTCGGCGGCGCTGAGATTAAGCGCGGCCGCGCCCGCGTTCTCTTCGGCGTGCTCCGGATTTGCTGCCTTGGGAATCGCAAACAGCGACGGCCGCCGCGTCAGGAAACGCAGCGCGACCTGGCGCGGCGTGGCATTATGCCGGTCGGCGATTGCCTTCAACGCTCGCCCTCCCGCGCTGTGGGGCTCAGGAAATCCGCCAGCGTGGCCGAACGGGCTATAGGCGACGACGGCGACGCCATTCGCTTCGCACCATGGGATCACCGCATGCTCGATCGCGCGCTCGCGCAAATGATAGAGCACCTGATTGCAGGCTGGACGGTCCGCCCCCGCGATCGCGCGGACTTCGTCGAGATCGGTCACGTCGAAATTGCTGACGCCCCACGAGAGGATCTTGCCGGCGGCGCGCAGCTGCTCGAAGGCGGCGACGGTGTCCGCAAGGGGATGCGACCCGCGCCAGTGCAGAAGATAGCAATCGAGACGGTCGGTCCTGAGCCGCTCGAGCGACCGCTCGCAGGCGGCGATCGTCCCGTTCCGCGACGCGTTGTGCGGCAGGACTTTCGAGACGAGAAAAACCTCCTCGCGCCGTCCGGCGATCGCCTTGCCGACCAGAGTCTCCGCCGCGCCTGAACCATACATCTCTGCGGTGTCGATATGCGTCATGCCGAGATCGAGGCCCCGGCGCAGAGCGCCGATCGCCGCCTCGGAATCCGCCTGCTCGATATTCCAGGTCCCTTGGCCGATGACCGCGACTTCGCGCTTCGTCGATCCGAACGATCGATGCTCCATGGTCTTCTCCCCGCTTGGGCCGCGGGACGTCATTGGCGCCTGTCCTCACCCGCGAAGCGGGGGAAAATGATCCTGCCGCGTACCACGCTCGAGGGCCAGGACCGCGGTGGGCTGCCGCGGGTCGTCAATGTTCCGGGAGCCCCACTTTGCGCATGCCTTCGAGA
>DATCEJ010000002.1:0-3620 GCA_036510135.1 Roseiarcus sp.
CAACCCGCGCATGAGAGCTTGCTCAACCGTCGTCTTTCAGTCCTGTCCCCTGCCGTGGACGTCGTCCAAAAGTAGAGCGCCTGGGCTGAACCAGAATGTCGGTGCTTGATCAAAACCCTTGACGGCGAACATGAGAGCAGGGTGCTGAAAAAGTCGACCGAGAAGTCGCTGGTGTTTGTTCGTTTCGCGTGATTCGCTTGGCTTGGGGTAATGATTCGCGGGGGAGAGGCATGCGCGGCGAGGATCGGACGAGCGGAGCGCTGTTTTCCTATGTTGACGTCGAGGCGCGGATACCTGCGAAACATCCGCTGCGGACGATGCGGCGAGTGACCCATGCGGCGCTGGCCGAGCTCGACCGGGCGTTTTCGGCGCTTTACGAGGAGTGCGGGCGTCCGTCCATCCCGCCGGAGCGATTGCTGCGCGCGACGCTGTTGCAGCTTCTTTATTCGATCCGCTCGGAGCGGCAGCTGGTTGAACGGATCGAGTTCGACCTCTTGTTTCGCTGGTTCGTCGGGCTGTCGATCGATGAGAAGGTTTTCGACGCCTCGACATTCTCCAAGAACCGCGACCGCCTGCTCACACAGGAGATCGCGCAAGGGTTTCTGGCTTCGCTGCTCGCCCTGCCGGAGGTGAAGGGGCTTTTGAGCGCGGAGCATTTTTCGGTCGACGGAACGCTGTTGAAGGCGTGGGCGTCGATGAAGAGCTTCCGCCCCAAGGACGGCTCGGGCGAGCCGCCTCAGCCGGGGCGCAACGGCGGGGCCGACTTCCGCAAGACGAAGCGGTCGAACGAGACGCACGCCTCGACGACGGACAAGGATGCGCGCTTGTTCAGGAAAGGCGACGGGCAGGAGAGCCGTCTTTGCTATCTCGGCCATGCGTTGATGGAGAACCGCAACGGGCTTGTGGTGGCGGCCGAGGCGACTTTGGCCACGGGAACGGCGGAGCGCGAGGCAGCGGCGGCCTTGAGCGAGCGGTTGCCCGAGGGCGCGACGCTCGGCGCCGACAAGAACTACGACGCCGAGGCCTTCGTCGAAGGCCTGAAGACGCGCAAGATCGAACCGCACGTGGCGATCAACGGAACGGTGAGCAAGACCGGCAAGGTGCGCAAGACCGCCGTCCCGCCCGAACTCGCAGCGAGCCTGCGCTATGCGATCAGCCAAAGGCTGCGCAAGCGCATTGAGGAATGCTTCGGCTGGGGCAAGACGGTGGGCGGGCTTGCGCACATGAAAGTGCGCGGCCTCGACAAAGTGCGGGCTGTCTTCGTGTTCGCCATGGCCGCCTACGACATCATCCGCCTGCCCAAGCTCTTGGCTCCGACAGGCCGAGCGTGTCCGGCAGCATGAATAAAGAAGGAAAAATGGCCCAAGGCCGACATCCAATCTCCGCCCTGCACCCATATCAGGTGAAAATTTTCGCGCCTGCTCCCTCTCCTGCGGAAACGCAGTGACTTTTTCAGCACCCTGCTAAAGCATGGGAGTTCACGGCTGAAGGGCTCGCCCTGAAAAAACAGATCAACGCCCTGGCCCGATCGCCAGCGAAACGGTGACGAGGATCGAATGGAGCAATGCGGCAGGGTGTAATGCGGCGTCCAACAACGCCGATGCACACACCGCCCTCGCAAAGCTCGACGCGCCGCGAAAGCCGATCCTCGACCAGCCGTCGCCAGCCCGAGGCGGAAAGACGGTGCCGGGCACAGGATGGCAAGCGCTTACTATCGGCCATATGTGATGGAGAGCGGACGCTGCTGCGACCCCCTAGCGGCGTCCGCGGGGGCGCGCTCATCAGCACCGCACACCGCAGACTGGGCGCGTCCCCACTGGGGAGACGCCGGTAGGAGGCTGTCGGGGCTGGGCTGCAGCTTGCAAAAGCGTGGCGCTCCCTGGCACACCGCTTCGGCAACGGCAATAGAAAGCAAAAAACCGAGAAGCTGCCTATTCGGCACATCTGGCGGAAACGCCTCGCGCAGCCCGTGCAACAAAAGGCCCCGCCCACGAGCGAACATGGACGGGGCCCGACGCCATCGAAGGACCCCCAATGACGCCACCTGTTACGGAGACAACCGCAACGAGCGCTCCGACAATAAACACCTTCCGTCAGTAGAGTGCTACTATTAATCCTTAAGATATTGTAATTTGGTTTTATGGCCTCAACCACCATGGGTCGGTGCGTTTCTTTTGCTGGTGAGGTAGAGCGCTGTCGCTCGAAATCTTTAACGACCAGTTTCGCGGCGCCTCGGCGGCGGCGATCGCGATAGAGGCGTGCGCTCCCTGCGCGCCGCGGGCGAAGCACTGGCGGCGAAGCGTGCAGCGCGCGGCGACCCGCCGCTCACCGACCTGCCTCGGCTTCTGCCGGCTCCGGTGGTCGAGCGCGCCGATCGCCGCCGGGACGACGATAGGTGTCTGCGCCAGGATCTAGTCGAAGTCCCGCTTGCCGAACCAGCCATGCGCCTTAGCGCGGGACGTCAACGGCTTAGGAACGAGGGCCGTCACGACGGCCGCTCGCAGGCGAGTATCTCTTCGCTCTTGAAGTAGCCGCGATCGGCGATCGCTCTCAGTTCGCGCACGCCCGTCGCCGCTTGCGGTTGCTTCGCCATCTTCGAGAGCCTTGGTTGCGATCGTTACCGAGGTTGGTGACCTCGTGCGCGACGATCAGGTGAGCCGCACGCCGCGCTCGCCGTCGCTCGCCGCTTGAGTGTGGGCGAAGCTGGGCAGTCCAACGTCATCGACGGTGCAAAGCTCGCCATCGAGATACGCGGACTTCACATTGAGGCTCGCGAGCGCCGCGATGGCGGTCGGATATTTGTCGGTCCAGTCAAGCCCGGTGCGCGTCAGCAGTTGCGCACGGCCGTTGTCGATCCGTGCAGCCATCCGATGGCCGTCCAGCTATTTCATGCACCCATTGTGGCCCCGAGCGGAGGCTTCTCGACGAGCTGGGAAAGCTGGGGAGTAATGAAGCGCGGGAGAGGGACACACCTCGGCGCGACGGGCCGGACTTCACACCCTGCGCGGCCGAACGCTTGACGCAAGCGAGATGGCATACCTAACTCGGCCGGCGCCTCAGCCCCTTAACGCGCGTATGTCGCAAGAAGCTCCGATTGCGCAGTGGGTGGCTTTCGGACCGCCCTTTTGGCGCCGTTGCCCTGATGGAAGATTGACACGCGGCGCGGCAAGGTGCCGCATAGAGAAACAAAGAAAGCCGCGCCGCAGGCGAACGAGCTGCATCCAATAACGGCCAACCTAGGCGCCTTCGTCTATGCTAAGTGCGCGTGCTTGGCGAACAGCGCGATTTTGTCGCTGTAGGTTACAGGCACGTCTCGTTTACATCTTTCGCATACGAAGTGATGGGCTGTCATGAACCAGATCCCCTTTTTGATTTTGGGGTGACCACAGTATTTACATTCAAGGACGAGGTCGACGCGCCTTAACCCAGTTGAAAGTGACACCGCATTCCTCCCTTGTCGGAGCGCTAGCGTGTCTCTCAGCCATCGGCGCCGAAACCGTTCTGCCGATGAGTCGACTACGCTACCCCTCGTTGGGGCGGGCGCGCGTCGCGGCACAAATAAAGGCCGCTCGGCCGGTTGCCACCCTCGAGCGGAACGCAACGGCTCCCCAAATCTGTCA
>DATCEJ010000003.1:0-8833 GCA_036510135.1 Roseiarcus sp.
TCGACTGTGTCTCCGCTCTCGAGAAAGCGCCCAATTTCCAGCCCGCAGCAATTGCCGACGGTGCCGGAGCCGAAAACCTCGCCCGCATGTATCGTCTCGTCCTGCGACGCATAGGCAAGAATCTCCTCGAACGGGAAGAGCATCTCCCGCGTGTCGCCTTTGGCGCGCGTCTCGCCGTTCACCCGGACCTCGACCTTGAGCGTCTGGGGATCGCCGATCTCGTCGGCGGTTACGATCCATGGACCGAGCACATTGGAGCCGTCGAAGCTCTTGCCCTTCGCGGGTCCCAGTCGGCCCTGCATTTCGACTGCCTGCCGGTCACGGGCGGAGAAATCGTTGAAGATCGTATAGCCGAAGATATGTGCGGCGGCTTCGCTCCGGGGAATGTTGGCGCGGGTGCGCCGCGTCACGATAGCGACTTCGAGTTCGTAATCCATCACCTCGCTGTAGCGCGGCCAATGAACCGTCGTCCCGGTTCCAACCACTGTGAACCGGTTGGTGATGTAATAGATGGGCAACTCGCGATAGACCGCCGGAAGGTCCTCGAGCGGCTCCGTCATGACGGCCTTGAACGCTTCGGGGCCATTTGCGCGCCGTGCCTGGATGGCCCGCGCGCCGCGCCCGGATTGCCGGATGTGAAGGGCGAAGGACATAGCGTCGCGCATCTGACGGGGCTCGGGCAGCGGCGCGAGCAGCTTGGAGGCGGCAAGATCAATCCACAGATCGGTCTCCGCGCCCCGGCTTTCCACGAGGGCGCGCGCTGCGTCGAGGCCCGCCTTGTCAGCGTCGATCAGGGAGAGCATGCACCGGAAAGGGGAAGCGTCAGCGCCAGCGCGCTCGGCCGCCGCGGCAAGATCGAACAGCCGCCCCGCTTCCGCGTCCACGACGCCGATCTTCGCGCCTTCTTCCGCCTGATAGCTCGCAAGCTTCACGTTGGATTCTCCTTCAGAGCAATTCCACGACGCGCTGCGCGATCGCGAGACTCGCAGTCAGGCCTGGAGATTCGATGCCGAACAGGTTGATCAATCCTCTGACCCCGTGTTCGTGCTCAGTCTGGATCAGGAAATCTGTCGATGATCCGCCCGGTCGGGCGATCTTAGGGCGAATGCCCGCATAGGCCGGCTGCAAAGCCCCATCCGGCAAGCCCGGCCAATAGGTTCGGATCGCCGCGTAGAAGGATTCGCTCCGCCGTGAGTCGACGTCATAGTCGATGGCGTCGATCCATTCGACGTCCGGCCCGAATCGCGCCTGACCAGCGAGGTCGAGGGTAAGATGGACGCCAAGTCCCCCCTCCCGCGGCATCGGGTAGACGAGCCTGGAAAAGGGTGAGCGGACGCTCAACGAAAAGTAATTGCCCTTGGCGAGATGCAGGGCAGGGATTGTCTCGACAGGCATACCCTGGATTGTACGCGCGACGGCCTGCGCCCCGAGGCCTGCTGCGTTGACGACGTTCGCGGCCGTCAGCCGCATCGCCTCGCTGCCCCCCGTGTCAATCGTCACACCCTCGCGCTGGACTTGCCCTGAAACGACCGGTGTCGCGAAGGCGATCGCCGCGCCGTGCGCCTCGGCGTCGCCCCGCAGCGCCAGCATGAGGGCGTGACTGTCGACGATGCCCGTCGAAGGCGAGAGAAGGGCTCGCTCCGCCTTGAGCTCCGGCTCAAGCGCTCGCGCCTCCTCGCCGGTGAGCCAGACGAGATCGTCGACTCCATTTGCTTTCGCCCGGGTTTCAAGCGCCGCAAGGCCCGCGACCTCGTTCTCGTTCGCCGCGACGATGAGCTTGCCGCAGCGCCGATGCGGCACGCCGTATTCACGGCAGAAGCGGTACAGCATCTCCTTTCCCTCGACACACAGATGCGTTTTGGTCAAGCCGGTCGGGTAGTAGATGCCGGCGTGAATGACCTCGCTGTTTCGCGAGCTTATTCCGGCGCCGATGGTGTTTTCCGCCTCGACGACTATGACCTCACGCCCGGCGCGCGCCAGCGCTCTGGCGATCGCCAGCCCGATGACTCCAGCGCCGATCACGAGACATTCCACCGAGTTCATGGCCGCCTCGTTCCTTGATACGCCGTACCAGCGAATCTGCGGCGGCGACCGTCAAGTCGTGTATCATCGTCGAAGGCTCCACAGTCCTCGTCGGTCGGCCTCGACCTGCCGCGGGCGTCACTGCGCTTGTCCTTCGGAACTATGACAGAGACCCATTTGTTCTCGGCGCGGGAAGATCCAGCAACCATCCGAAGCATACCCGCCATTCAGCCCAGACAAATGGCCAGTAGCGCCGAAGCGGGGTCGGTCAGTCCGTCGATGATGTCAAAGTGGTGCTTGCCGCTTTCTGGCGTCCACGGGCAGGACCAAGCTTCAGACAACAGTCGAGCTTGCCAGAGAAAAGCAGGCCTTTCCTGTGCGCCGACCCACACGTGGGCCTCGACGCCGGGACGCAGCGTGAGCAGGGCAGGGCTCTCTTGGGCAATTTCTGCCGGATCGAGACGCAGATTGGCGTTCATTGCGGTGACAGAGAGCGGCTCGAGATCGGCAAGCGGCGAAATCGGCACGACCCGTTTGACGGCGGCCGCCAGGGTCACATCGGCGCAACCCATTCGCGCGCTTAAGTGACCGCCCGCGGAATGGCCGGTGACGACGACCGGACCCGCGACGAAACCCGCTGCGACTTCGACAGCACGCGCGATCTCCTGGGTCATCGCGCTGATCCGGGCTTCGGGCGCGAGTGTGTATGACGGCATTGCGCAGGTCCATCCGCGCGCCAGTGCGCCTGCGGCGAGATGCGACCACATGTCGCGATCAAACTTCAGCCAATAGCCGCCATGGACGAACACCAGGAGACCCCGCGGGGCGGCCTCGGGCAGAAAGAGATCGAGCCGGTTGCGCTCTCCTGGACCATAAGGGATAGCCGTCCGAGCTCGTTGACCGAGCGCGGCGCGAAAAGCGGCGGCCTCTTGCGCCCAACGAGGCGGAAATGTCTCGGCGCCGGGGATGAAGGGGCCGTTTGCATAGGCGCGGTCGTAGTCCACTCGGGTGTCCTGTCTCGGAGGGGTTCGGCTCGCTATGCCGTGAGATTGTCCGCGATCCGCTTCAACCGATCGCGCAGAGCCGCTATCTCCGCTGAAGAGAAGCCGGTCAAGGCCCGATCGGTTTCCGCCAGTGTCAGCGGCAGGATGCGCGCAAACATTCGTCGACCTTTGGCGGTGAGCGAGATCACCAGGCTCCGGCGGTCGCGCTCCCGTTCCCGGCGGGTGACCAGCCGCGCCTCTTCCATCAGTCCGAGCGTGCGCGTGAGCGTGGTGCGGTCCACGGACGTCAGATCGGCAAGCCGGCCCATCGTCGCGCCGGAATGCTCCTGCAGCACGGCGAGCACGCGCCAACGGGGGTAGTCCAGGCCGTAGGGACGCAGCTGCGCAGTGATCGCCCGCGTGCGTCGCGCGAGGATCTGGCTGAAATAGAAGAAGAGATGATTCTCGAGCTTGAAAGTCCCGGTCGGTCCTTCGTCCGTCTTGCGCGCGCGTCCCAGCAATCATCCTCCGTGGCGCCTTTCGGCTCGATTAGGTTGACTTGCACATATTATGCGCCACTATGCCGGGATAGCAATCGGCGGAAGACCGGAATGTGAGTGCGCGCGCCGCGCGGCTCACAAAAACAGCAAGCGCTACGGAAGGACACGGACATGTTATTGGCGCCTGGAATCACCAAGGCTGGCGACGGGCTCGACAACATTGCCTGGAACATTCTCGGTCAGACCTACGTGCCCAAGTCCGTATCCGAGGGCTCCTTCGCCTGGCACGCGACCTTTCCGCCCGACACATTCGTGCCCCCCCATATTCACCCGATGCAGGATGAGTTCATCTACATGTTCGAGGGTCAGTTCGAGCTGATGCTCGACGGCCGCACGGTCTTCGCCAATCCGGGCGATCTCGTGCGCATGCCGATGGGGCTGCCGCACGCGATCTACAACAAGTCCGGCCGCACGGTGAAATGCCTGTTCTGGGTCGCGCCAACGCGTCGGCTCTATGATCTGTTCTGGGGGATCCACAACATGGCCGAGCAGACGCCGGCCGAGGTGGTCGCGCTTTCCGCCAAGCACGAAGTCGACTTCCTCCCGCCGCCCGAAGAGACGAAGTGAGCTTGCGCCGAAAGTGAGAGGAGCAAACCCGTGAAAGTGCTGATTGCGGGCGCGGGCCTTGGCGGACTGACGCTTGCGCTCATGCTTCATCGGCGGGGCGTCGAAAGCATCATTTTCGAGCAAGCCTTCGAGATCCGGGAAGTTGGCGTCGGCATCAACATTCTTCCGCACGCGATCAAGGAGCTCGCCGGGCTCGACCTCTTGCCCAAACTCGACGCGGTCGGCGTCCGTACCAAAGAACTTCACTATGTCAGCCGGCTCGGCCAGAAGGTGTGGTCCGAACTGCGCGGCGTCGACGCTGGCTTCGACTACCCGCAGTTCTCGATCCATCGCGGTCGTCTGCAGAAGGTGATCCACGACGAAGTCATTGCTAAACTCGGCCCCAGCGCGGTCCGCACGGGGTTGAGGCTGCAGGGTTTCATGCAGGACGAAGGCGGGGTGGTTGCGCATTTCACCGACGCAAAGTCCGGGTTGAGCACCGAGACCGTACGCGGCGACGTGCTCGTCGGCGCGGATGGCATCCACTCCGTGGTGCGTCGTCATTTCCAGCCCAAGCAGGGTCGACCGAAATGGCAGGGCCTGATGCTTTGGCGTGGCGCCGCGGAATGGCCGAAATTCCTGACGGGCGGGTCGATGTATATCGCTGGCGGCATGAGCGCGAAGATCGCTCTCTATCCGATCGCGCCCGGTTTGGCGCTCGACACGCGCCTGACCAACTGGGCGATCGTTTCGCGCATCGCTGACGGGGAGATCACGCCTGCGCCAATCGATTCCTGGTCGCGAATGGGTCGCATGGACGAGGTGATCCCTTACGCCAGGCGCTTCAACGTTCCGGGCGTCGACGTCGAAGCGCTGGTGCGCTCGACTTCCGTCTGCTGGGAATACCCGATGTGCGACCGCGACCCGCTGCCGCACTGGAGCTATGGCCGCGTCACGCTCATCGGCGACGCCGCGCATCCGATGTACCCGGTCGGCTCGAACGGCGCTGCGCAGGCGATCCTCGACGCGCGCTCTCTTGCCGACTGGCTTCGGAAGGCGGACCACCCGATGCAAGCTTTGCACGAGTACGAACGCGACCGCCTGCCGAAGACCGCGGAGATCGTGCGTCTCAACCGCAAAGGCGGACCCGAGCGTGTTATCGACGAAGTCGAGAAACTCGCCCCGGCGGGCTTTGAGTCTGTTGACCGTGTCCTGAGCCATCCCGAGCGCGAAGCGATCGTCAAGGGCTACGCCAGCACAGCCGGCTTCGCACAGAGCCAAGTCAATAAGTGAAGACGTCACGCGGCGAGGGCGCTGAAAACGACTAGCGATCAGGAGAGCGACGTAGCTGGAAGCGCTGGATCTTGCCCGTCTGCGTTTTCGGCAAGGCCTCCACGAACCGCACGGCGCGCGGATATTTGTACGGCGCAATGGTCGCCTGCACGTGGCTTTGCAATCGCATCACGGTCGCTTTGTCGGGCAGCACGCCCGGCTTCAGCACGACGAAGGCGGCGACGATCTGGCCCCGCTCCTCGTCGGCAAGCCCGATCACCGCGCATTCGCTGACGGATTCGTGCGTAAGAAGCGCAGCCTCCACCTCGGGACCGGCGATGTTGTAGCCGGCCGAGACGATCATGTCGTCGTTGCGTGCGGCGAAACAAAAATATCCGTCCTCATCCTGACTGAACGCATCGCCGGTGACGTTCCAGCCGTTCTGCACGTAGTCCTGCTGACGAGCATCGGCGAGATAGCGGCAGCCGGTCGGGCCACGCACCGCGAGCCGCCCAACTGTTCCGCGTGGAACGTCATTGAAGTCCTTGTCGACGATCTTGGCTTCGTAGCCTGGGACGGGCTTTCCGGTCACGCCCGGCCTTCGGTCATCGAGCCGGCAGCCGATGAACACATGCAGCATTTCGGTCGAGCCTATGCCGTCCAGGATCGGCACGCCGGTGCGCTTCGCCCAGGCCTCATAGACCGGAGCGGGGAGCGTCTCGCCTGCGGACACGGCCAGGCGAAGCGACGAGAGATCGGCGCCTTCGTCCATCGCCGCCAGCATCGCGCGATAGGCGGTCGGCGCCGTGAAGCATACGGTCGCCCTGTAGGCTTCGATGATCTTGACGAGATTCGGCGGGGTTGCGCTCTCGATCAGCACGGCGGAAGCGCCGAAGCGCAAGGGGAAGACGGCAAGTCCCCCCAACCCGAAGGTGAAGGCGATCGGAGGCGAACCGACGAACACATCCTCGGGCTGAACCTCGAGCACCGTCTTCGCATAGACGTCGGCAATGATGAGAATGTCGCGATGAAAGTGCATCGTCGCCTTTGGCGCGCCGGTCGTTCCGGAGGTGAACCCGAGCAGCGCGACGTCGTCCCGCCCCGTGGGCACGGCAGCCAAAGTCACCGGCTTATTGAGAGCGAGGCGGTCAAGCTCGGCGTCGTGGTTGGCGGTGCCGTCGAAGCCGACGACGCCTTTGAGAAAGCCGCTCGTCTTGGCGCAGGCGACCAATTCATCGAGGATGCGGGTGTCGCATAAAGCCAGGCCAATCTCCGCCTTGTCGACGATCTTCGTCAGTTCTCCGGCCCGCAGCATCGGCATCGTGTTGACCACGACCGCGCCCGCCTTGGTCGCGGCGAGCCAGCAGGCGATCATCGCGGGATTGTTCGCCGAGCGGATCAGCACGCGATTGCCGGGCCTGACGCCATAGTCCTCGATAAGCGCGCGGGCCAGACGGTTGGTCCAGTCGGCAAGCTCCTTGTAGGTTCGGCGCCGGCCATGGCCGACGAGCTCGGTGCGATCGCCGAAGCCGCGCTCGACCATGCGGTCGGTGAGCTCGACCGCGGCGTTCATGTGCTCTGGATAGTCGAGCCCCTCCAGCCGAAAGTCCGGCCATTGGTCGGGCGGAGGCAGATTGTCGCGTGCGAACGTGTCAGTGTGAGCGGTCGGACCGAGCATGGGGTCGTTCCTCCGTCGGTCCTTCTACCACCCGTTCGGCCTCCGACGCCGCTTCAAAAGCCTTGCCCTGAGGCCCTGTCAACCGCCGCGACCGCGCCTTCGCCGGGTGTGCGCCAAAGGCCGGCGCCCCGTCTGCCGCAGCGGCACGATCGCGGCGCCGCAAGGGGTCAACGCATACGGATTCTGCATAGGTCGATGAAAGGAAAAAGCAAATAACAGCAACTAAACGAGCGTTAGCTAATCTGCTTTCAATACCTAACGTTTATTTGGCGACATTACACTTGCCATACCCAGATACAAGGGGTATGTTAGGTGAGCGCCGCCGCACTGCGGGGAATTGTCTCCGGCCTATATGGAAAGAGGCGCAGCCAAAGGCTGCTTTTCATGCTTCAGGCTTTCATTGGTGAAAGTGAAGATAAGGATAAGACTGTCCTTTCCTTGGGAGGGTATATCAGCACTTATGAAGAATGGGAGTTATTCGATCTCGAATGGCAACGAGTATTGCACAGCACCCTAGAATAGAATACTTCTGAGTGCTTTAGGGCCAACGGAGCTTATAGAGGTGATGGGCAATTTCGAGGAATAGACGAAACCGACGCAATGGCTAAGGTAGCTGATCTCTATGAAGTCATTGGAGATCATGCGCTAGCATATGTGTCGTGTGCCGTTAATCCTACGATATATAGTAGAATATTTGGTAGATTTCCCAAGCCTATGAAGAGTCCATACTACCTATGTCTATTAAAAGTAATGACCGGCCTGCCAAAAATATTACGTGATACAGGATTAGGCAGCCCTGTAGAGTTTATTTTCGACCGTCAGATGATGGAGGAAAAATCTATATTAGAAGCGTGGTACTCCTTTGAGGAGCAAGGATTTATTGATAAGAATTTGGTTAAGTCATCTCCGTCGTTTAAGGATGATAAAGATGTCTACCCCCTCCAGGCGGGAGATATGTTAGCGGGACGGATGCGTAACTCATTGGGTAATAACGAATTGCGTATCATTCAGCCCGTACCAATTCCGATGCAGCCGGTCCAAAAGACAATAAATGGGCATAATTTTGTAATTACCGAGGATGAAATCAAAGGATTATCCGATTTTATGGACCGTGCCTATCAGACATCCATAACTGGAACTCTTGGGTCACAAGTTTTTATGTCAATGAACTTGTCTGTTTTGAGGATGGGCGGGGCTTGATGATGTTATCCAGTGACCTTTCTAAGTCCTCCAGTTTATCCGAAGCTTCGGCTTTCTTTGCTGCCTCTATAAATCGCTTGTGGCGCTCGGCGTCGGTGAGCTTTGCGGTCTTAGGCGTTTTCATCTTCACCTCTTCGAGGATAAAATAAGAATGGACTTACTTTCAGCCGCTAAGGAGGCGGCATCAATCCTCCGTGAGAGGGGAGTTCCTGGCGACATTCTCGACGGTTTTCCTCAACTCTTCGACGTAATGAGTAAAATCGTCGTTACGAAACCCGAACTTATGGCCGGATGGGAAGACGAGGGAAACAGTCTCTTTCAGGCGTCCGATCTGTTCCTCGACTATCTTTCCGCATTGCGCGCACGCGACTGGCCACAGGTCCGAGTCATTGATCATCTAATCCGCTCTCCTAACTTGTCTCCCAATTCCTCCGATTGGGCGATTTAGCCTTGCTTAGTCGTTTCATAAGTCAACCGCTTGCCCTTGACTCCTTGTAGAGCGATGTCGGCACGGTTAACGTCGTTAACGCCTAGTTTGATTGCGGTTTGAATAAGCGAAAGTCGAATTCGGT
>DATCEJ010000004.1:0-5371 GCA_036510135.1 Roseiarcus sp.
ATTCGGCAGAAACTGAGCGCGGACTTCGTCACGTTGATGGCGCTGGCGCTTCTTCCGCGACCCGGCTTCGCAGCCGATGCGGCGCGCCCGACTGTGGTCGAACTCTTCCAGAGCCAGGGCTGCTCGTCATGCCCGCCTGCCGAGGCCAATGTTGGAGCGATCAGCGACCGTCCGGACGTGTTGGCGCTCGCGTTCGAGGTTGATTATTGGGACCGGCTCGGCTGGAAGGACACGTTTTCAAAGCCTGCCTGGACGGCTCGGCAGTTCGCCTACGCCAAAGCCATGGGCCGTGGCGAGAACGTCTACACGCCGCAGGTCGTCGTCAACGGCCGCGCCGAGGGCGATGGCCTGGACGCGAGCGCGCTCGCCGGCCTCGTGAGCCGCGGCGATCGCGGCGCGGGCGGCCCGAGCCTTGGCTTCTCCGGTGGGGCTGTGACGGTGGGAGCGGGGGCCGCGCCAGCCGGCGGCGCCGACGTATGGCTCGCACGCTATATTCCGCACGCGGTCGAGGTCACGATTCCGCGCGGCGAGAATGCCGGCCACACACTCCCGTATAAACACGTGGTGCGCGAAATGGTCTTGCTCGGCAAATGGCAAGGCGAGGCCGCGACCTTCCCCGTGCCCGGCGGCGACTCGTCCCTAGCCGAAGCGGCGCTCGTGCAGGCGAACGGGGTAGGGCCGATCCTCGCAGCGGCGAAGAAGTAGGCTGAAGCTCGGGACCATTGGCTCCGCCGCCCCATCTTGTTGCGGCGATGCATCGTCGGCTGCGATCGCCTTGGGCGTCGCACGAAGCGAGGACGCAGTCGGCTTCCGTTCCCGCCAAGAGATTGCGCCCGTCTGCGACCTAGCACGCTTCCGTTCTCGGGCTACGCTCGCCCGCATCCGACCAAGCGTCAGCCCTCGATGACTTCGGGTCGGAAAATTCAAAGAACATGCCGTCGCCGCCTTCTCTACCCACGCCGTCTCGCCCGTTCGAAGCGGGGAAAGAGAACGTTGTTCTCGAGATGGATATGCTCGGCGAGGTCGGCTGCGAACTTGTCGAGACCCGAATAGAGCGCGCGCCAGGAATCGCAAGCGTCCTCCGGCGGCTTGAAGCGGTGCGTCAGAGCCTCGATGGCGCGCGCCTCCCCGTCCTGATGATGGTGCTCATGGCGCATGACGGCGATCGGACCGAATAGCGAGCCGGCAAATCCGTCGCGGATTGACGGAAACAGAATCCGCTCCTCCTTCGTCATATGGTCGAGCAGGCTCTCCAAGCTGGCTTCCAACGCGTCGGCGAGGCCCTTCGGCACGAGCGGATGATTGCGATGCGCCGCCTCGACGCGCCGGGCGAGGCCGATGAGCTCGGGCAACTCGCGCCGGTGGACGTCGTGATAGCGTTCGACGATGTAGTCGCAGAGCGCCGCGCTATCGGAGGGGACGTCAGGTGGTTTTCGATCCAGGGCGTCGAGTTCGCCGCGGACGACGGCGGGGTCGACACCGCTCTTGCGCGCCGCTTCGTCGAGCGAGCTGGCGCCGCCGCAACCGAAGTCGATTCCGTGCTTGCGAAACACCGCGCCGGCGCCGGCGAGCGTGGAGGCGATCTCCCCTATCGTTTGGGGCTCAGCTTGCGGGAGAACAGACATTTGAACGTCCTCTTGTTTGACTTCACGACGCGGCGAACCGCCGGCTTGCGTCTTTGCGCGCGCTGCGGTTCGACCGATTCCCTCTGTTGGGGCGCTCCTCAGAGTCATCTCCGGAGCGAGGCGGGAAGTCCTCGTTGGCCAAAGTCGATCGTGCTTCGCCGGACAACCCGACCAGCGGCGCCAACGACAATGCGAAAGCGGCCGCCGCGCAGGAAGAACGTCAGCCTTGTCAAACCGGCATCCTCGCCCTGGCCGACCTCGCAGCGGCTCGTAATCTCACCCGATCGCATCAGCGGCTGGACATCGATTGCTCGAATCCCGAGGCCTTGGGCGATTGTCTCCGCGTCCACGGTCGGCGATCCGTCCTCGAAGCTGATCGCCGCATTCGGCGCTAACGCCATCACAAAGCTCCGGTTGAAAGGACTGGTATTCCGAACCCGAGAATGAGCGCCATGAATGCGGCTGGAAGATGGGGTGCGGCCGCCGTCATGCGCCTGGCGAAGACCTCCCATTTCGGTTTGCGCGCCTATGCTCTCGCTGCTGACCTATGTTCCCAGAATCCACGCGCCAGAAGTTGCGATGGAATCGAGCTGTCAGCCCGTATCGGGCTCGCCTCGTGGCCCCCGCGGTGCTCGCCCGGTCAATGCGGGAAGTCATTCGAGCGATCCTGGATGTCTTCGGTGCGGACTTTATCGAGCGGGAAGGAGGAAATCGCCTTGCCCGCGAAGTCCAGTTTCGAGAGGTCGACTGAACGCATTCTGCGGTCGTACATCGTCCAGTAATAATAGACCTTGTGGCTCATGTCGGCGATGACGGACCATTGCGTGTAGCCGAGATGAAAATCCTCAGGCGTCCCCTCGCGCACCAGCCCCTTCGGAATATCGAAGTTGTTGAGCATCACGGATGCGGCGTTGACGGCGTCGGCCGCGTCCTTGGCCGGGATCATGGTGTTGACGAAGGCGACCGCCCTCACGAATCGCGAAGGCGGCGTGAAGTCGCCCGGCAGCCCGAGCATGCCGCTTCCGGCTCCAAATGGCGCGAGCGAAACGCCATCGATGCTGTGGGGTCGCGCCGCCTGAGGCGTCAGGTTCGCGTAATTCCGCAAGTTCAGGAGATGCCAGTCATAACCGGGCGAGTTGGTCATGGCGCCGACCTTGTTGTCGGTCATGGCTAGCTGGCCGTCCATGTACTCGATGACGAGCGAAGCGCCGGTCGCGTCGCTGACGATGTGATGCAGGGGTAGGGGCGTGCCGAACTCCTTTTCGATCTCGGCGTTGCGCACCACCCGGATCTTCGGCATCGCGTCACGCACTTCATCCACGGTCTTGAAGTTGCTCAAGATGTAATTGACGAGATCGACGTTGCTGACGGTGGTCGCCAGTTCGTCGGCTTTCACCTCCTGGTATTTGGCGAAGCCCGGAAAGAAGAGCGCGCCGACGGTCAGGCCGGCTTCGTTCATGCCGTCCGTCGCATAGGGGAGGCCACCCGCGTTGACGCCGACAAAACCATATGCGTTCTTCCACGCCGCGCCGCTCTTGCCGTCACCGAGAGCGGACGAGAAGGACATTGCTCGAGGCACAAGCATCATCTCGGATTTGAGATCCGAGGCGCCCCATTCCATCGTCCGCGCATAGATGCGCGTGCCGTCCTCGGCCTTGAAGATCATCGAGGTGCAGGCTTCCGCGCTCGAGGCGCCAAAGCCGGCAAGAGCCCCAGCTATTGTCAGCGCGATCAGCGTCTTATTCATTGTTGACTGCCTCGGATGTTCCTGAAGATCGCGTCCGCGTCTTAGCGTCGCGCCTGATCGCTCCGGCGAGACCGCGGCGCCAACCCGATCGAAGAGGTCATCTCTAGGTGAGTTTTGTTAAAAAAGAGCGGCGCCCTCGGAACGACAAAGCCTTGCCGAAAACCAGAAAGTGAAGTACGCTTGGCTCATGAACAATGCCGCGTTCCGCATGGTTTCCAACACGCGCCCTCGCCCTTCGAGCGCCAGGAGGCGCCGAGAAAAAATCTTGTTCGTTTTTTCCGCGTAACCCATTGAAAAGTCTCGATTCGGACGAGAGAATCCAAGGAAATCCAAACAAATCCAACCCCCAAAATCAGAGTTCTTGGCGAGAAGTAGCCAGGAGCCAAGAAAATCCAAACCGATCGCCCTAACAGCGAACCGCGCCGCCCGGTCCGTTCACCCGCTGCCAGAGCCGCATGGTGTCCGGCCCGTAGTCCAGCCTCTCTTCGGGGCGATAGCGTGAGGGGTCGCGCAACGCTGCGCGGGCTTGCGCGTCGAGCGCAACGATACCGGGGCGGCCGAGCGGCTTGTCGGCCGTAATCAGCGCGACTTCGTCCGCGAGCTTGAGCGCGATGAGGCGCGCCGCCACCAGCGGGCCGCCTTCGCTGAACACGCGGGTGATCCCGCGCGCCGCGAGCGCCCGTAGCGCGTGATGGAGATCGACATGGCCCCCGGCGTCGAGGGGGACGCGCTCGATCGTCACACCGAGGTCCTCAAGCCGCCGGGCCGCTTCGTCCGGCGCCGTCGCTCCGGCGATCACCAACGTCGGCGCATCCCTGGCGGTCGCGGCGAGTCGCGAGCGTTCGGGCAGGCGCAGATGGGTGTCGAGGACCACCCGCAGCGGCCTGCGATCGAGCCCATGCAGGCGTACGGTCAGGGCCGGATCGTCGCCCAAGGCCGTCCCGACCCCGACCATGATCGCCTCGTGGCTCGAGCGCATAATCTGGACGCGAAGGTCGGCGATCGGTCCGGTAATGCGCAGGCGCGCATCGTTGGAGCCGGCGGAGGCAAACCCGTCCGCGGTCTCCGCAAGCTTGAGCGTCACGCACGGCCGCCCCTCCGTCACGCGCAAGATGTGGCCCAGATGGCCATGGGCCGCCTGAGCCGCGCCAGCGCCGACCGAGACGGCGATCCCCGCGGCCCTCAGCCGCGCATGCCCCTGTCCGCCAACGAGCGGATTGGGGTCTTCCATCGCCGAGACGACGCGGGCCACACCGGCAGCGATGATTTTGTGGACGCAAGGGCCCGAGACCCCGAAATGCGAGCAGGGCTCGAGTGTCACGTAGAGCGTCGCGCCACGCGCGGCCTCGCCAGCCTGACCGATCGCGATTCGCTCGGCGTGGGGCCTTCCGCCGGTCGCTGTCGCTCCGCGCCCGACGACCGCGCCGTCCTTCACGAGGATCGCGCCTACGGCCGGGTTAGGGGCCGCAAGGCCGAGCGACCGCGATCCCAGATTGAGGGCTGCCTCCATCCAGCGCAGATCCTCATGCGGGTCTGCGCCTGCGCTTTCGCTCATGTCGCGGGCGCGTTCCGGCGTTGGCGCGGAGCGTCCTTGGCTGGCGCAGGCTCGGGCTCCGCCTCCAGCTCGCCGACGATGGCGTTGAAGTCTCGCGCCTCGCGGAAATCGCGGTAGACCGAGGCAAAACGGACATAGGCGATGTCGTCGAGCGCCTTCAGGCCCTCCATCACCAATTCGCCGATCCGGTCGGTCGGGATGTCGCCGTCGCTCTGGCTTTCGAGCTGGCGCACGATGCCGTTGATCATGCGTTCGACCCGCTCGGGTTCGACCGACCGCTTGCGGAGCGCGACCTGGACCGAGCGCATGAGCTTGTCGCGGTCGAATGGCGCGCGTCGGCCGTTCTTCTTGACCACCTGCAATTCGCGCAGTTGCACGCGCTCGAAGGTGGTGAACCTCCCACCACAATCGGGACAGATGCGCCGGCGGCGGATCGACGAGGAA
>DATCEJ010000005.1:0-2883 GCA_036510135.1 Roseiarcus sp.
ATAGGAAATTAGGTTAAGCTGGGTCGATGAGCAATCCTGCCTTTCAGCACGCAAGATCTTGGTCGCCAATCCGGCGTCGCTGACGCGAGGGAAAGGAGCGAGAAAAAATTTCCGTCGAAAATTACTTGTAACCCATTGATAAGTTTACATTCGGACGATAGAATCCAAGGAAATCCAAGGAAATCCAAGGAAATCCAACCCTCATGATCGGGGGTTTTCGCAGCGATACCGCCGCCCGCCAAGACAATCCAAATTGGTTCGACCCGAGTGAACGGCGGGCGGGTCGCCGCAGCCTAGAAGGAGTCGAGCCGACTCCGTCCAAATGCAAGCGCTTTAGACCGGCAGGGCGTACCGGAGGGCGGTTTCCGCCGCGGCGCGAGCCTCGTCGATCGATATCGGGCCGTTGTTGGCGACGCGCGCGGCCTTGACGGCGTCGACCAAGGCGGGCGGTCCTTTGATCTCCGTCAGTTCGCCGGAGCCATCGGCGAGCCGCTCGAGCATCGCCGCCTGCGCGTCGTCATCGGCGAGGGCCACCGCCTGCATGAGCGCCGTCACCGGCCGGGGCGAGTTCGAACAGCGCGCAAGGCGGTAGGCGTTCAGGAAGCGCTTGGCGTCGCGCGGCGAATGCGCGGCGAGGGGCGCGAGCGCCGCAAGCAGCGTCGTTTCCGCAGCTGACAGCGGTTCCATGAGCGCCGCCGCAATGGCCGAATCCGGCGCTGGCGCCGCCTGCGCGCCAGCCGACAGAAGGCGCGCCACCACGAGCTCGCCGTCGGCGTCCTTGCGGGCGGGCAGGTTGACCGTGACTTGCAGCCATTTGCCAAGACGGCGGCGCGCCTCGCGCGCTCCGCCAAGCGCCGCCGCAAGCCGGCCGGGATCGAAAGCCAGGAGACCGATGCAGCCCGGTCCCATCACGCCCTGCGCGGCGTCGATCCAGCTGATCGCCGCAGCGGGCGACAGCGCGTCGAGATTATCCACGACCACGATCAGCCGATCGAGAGCCGGTCCCGCCGCGGACGGCTGTCCGACCCTCGCGCCAAGCGCGAAGAGGAATTCGCGCGCCGCGCCCGACGGCGCGTGGCTCGATTCCAGAAATTCGGGTCCCGGGGCCCGCATGGACGCCACGCCTCCGGCCCGTTGGCTCGCGGCTTCCGCGCGCTTGGCGGCCGCGTCAGATTCGGCCGTCAGCGCGGCGACCCGTTGATTGAGGCGAGCGGCGCGGGAGTCGAGGTCGTTACGGCGGTCGCCGACCTCGCTGGTGAGCAACCGCCCGCCGCGCAACAGGAGGTTCGAGAACCCGAGAGCGCGCCACAGATTGAGCGCGATCGCCAGCGCGCCCAGGATGAACAGAATCTGCGCCGCTCGATCGAACCAATCGCCGTGCGTCGCCACCCAATCCCCAGCAGGCTTCAGCGAGTCGTTCCCGTGCCCCATCGCGTCGGTTGCCGTTTGGCCGTGCAGAAACCTGAGGACGAAGGCCAGCACGAAGGCGACGATCCCCCAGAGGAGCAGACGCGCCTGGCTGCCGTAGGCCCATATCGACCGAATGATGACGCCCGCGCGAGCGCCCGCGCCGAGGGTCGAGACGTCACGCGCCAGATTTCGGTAGCTCGAATCTGCGTCTGCTCCGGCCAGTCCGAAACGGCGCAACTGTGCTTCGATCGTTCCCCTCTGAGCGCGCGCGAAGACATCGAGTCGCGAGCCGGGCGTGTCGAAAGCCAGCGCGTCCGCGAGACGCGCGCTTTTCGCCTCGACCTCGTCGCGCTGCGCACGCTCAGCCTCAAGCTTCCTGACCAGATCGTCATGACGATCTGAAGCCGCGGTGGCCGCCCGGTGCGGATCGCCGCCCGCATGGCGAAGGTCATCCAACAGGCCCGAATAGTCCGTACCGCCGGGCTTGTGATCGAGCGCGGCATAGGCGGCGCTGGCGATCGCCACGGGCGCCTCCGCGCCGGTCGAAGCGTCGACGCGCGCCACGACCACGCGCTGTAGGGCTTGCCCGTTCGCCGTCGCCGAAGCGCTGAGCTGTTCAATCATCTGCGCCAGACGTCTCAGCGCGAAGGTCTTGCCGGCGCCGGAGGGGCCTAAGATCGCCGTTACAAACGGCGTCTGGACGCGAGTGGTCACGCAAAGATGCGCCAACGGCTGGACGATTTGGCCTGCGTTCAGGAGGTCCGCCCCGTCGGCCGAATCGCCGAGGAAGATCGGCTCAGCCCGGACGGGCGAGGCCGGCGGAGGCGGCGCGATTGAAACGGGCGGCGCGGCCGATTGTGCGGGGGCCCGCGGGCCAAGTGAGGGAGGCGCCTTGTCGCTCGTCCCGAGGTCGCCAAGCAGGCGAACCTTCGAATTCACGCTTGGCTCGGACAATCAATCCTCCGGATATTGCGTCTAAGCCATTGCTACGGCTAAGTTATGCCAAGGCAGAGTGAGCCAAGCCCATACCTCAGCCCATATGGCCCAGCCTTGGCTAGCGCGCACAAGGGTCCTAAAGCGTAGGCAACTCTCACGCAAGGGCAGCGGGTGACGATTTGATCGGCCGCCCGCTGAGCAGGTAGCCCGAGCGGCCACTACGCGCTTAGCCCTTGTCAAAGATCACGTCATCATCACGGCAACTTCGGCGAGTGGGCCACCGTGTTCGGCGACGCCAAAATGACGACCGCGCTGCTCGACCGTCTCACCCACCGCTGCCACATTCTCGAAACCGGAAGCGACAGCTTATGTTTCAAGAACAGCTCGGCGAACGCCGCCAAACCCGCCAAGGAGAAAACCGGGAACTTGACGAACGCCTGAACTCGAAACCATCATCAAGCGGGGTCCGTTCTCAATGGAAAAGTCTCAACGGAAATCGACACCCCTCTCCTCACTCGTCGGCTGAGATATTCCGTC
>DATCEJ010000006.1:0-11797 GCA_036510135.1 Roseiarcus sp.
ATTCCTTCCCGAACCGTCGCTGCGGCTTGCCCATGAAATGCTCCTCTTTCCTTCAGAAGAGCTCTCCACTTTCCCAACGCAAGTCCAAAATGAATGGTGATGGCTACAGGCTCAATCAGAGCAAGCGGCGCTCACGCCGCAACAACGCCGACGCGCCCAAAGACGATCTGACCCCGTCGCGATGGCCCAGACGCTGCTCGGCGACGCTCCCGCTCTGCCGGCGCCCGGCGCGCCGCTCGCCCTCGTCGTTGCGCCGACGCGGGAGTTGGCGTTGCAGGTCGAACGCGAGTTGACCTGGCTCTATCGCCACACCGGCGCGCGCATTTGCGCCTGCGTCGGCGGCATGGACGCGCAGCGCGAGCGCCGCGCCTTGCAGGCGGGCGTCCATATCGTCGTTGGCACGCCCGGGCGTCTGCGCGACCACATTCAGCGCGGGGCGCTGGATGTTACGGCGCTGGCGATCGTGGTGCTCGATGAAGCCGACGAGATGCTCGATCTCGGTTTTCGCGAGGATCTCGAATTCATGCTGAGAGCGATGCCGGCGGAAAAACGCAGCCTGCTGTTTTCCGCCACCGTCCCCAAGGGCATCGCGATGCTGGCGCGCAGCTATCAGCGCGATGCCATGCGCGTCGAGGTTGAGCGTGGCAAGCAGGGCCATGTCGATATTGAATATCGCGCCATTCGCATCCACCCGCAGGAAAGCGAGGCGGCGGTGGTGAATCTGCTGCGCCTCATAGAATCCCCCACGGCCATTGTCTTCTGCAACACCCGCGAGGCGGTGCGGCACTTAAGCGCCACATTGACCGAGCGCGGTTTTTCGGCCGTGACCTTGTCGGGCGAACTCAGTCAGCATGAGCGCAATCAGGCTATGGCAGGCGCTGCGCAACGGGCGCTCCCGCGTACTGGTGGCGACCGACGTCGCCGCGCGCGGCATCGATCTGCCCAATGTCGGCATCGTCATTCACGCCGATCTGCCCCACGACGTCGAGACGCTTCAGCATCGGAGCGGGCGCACGGGACGCGTGGGCAAGAAGGGCGTCAGCGCCATTCTGACACCGTTCGGACGCCGCCGCAGCGCGGAGCGGCTGTTTTCGCAGGCGGGCGTCCAGCCGGTCTGGGCCGGGCCGCCAACAGCCCTGGAAATACGCGCGCTCGACGCCGAGCGCTTCCTCGCCGATCCGGCCTTGGCCGAGCCTGCCTCCGAGGACGACCTGGACATGGCGCGCCGCATGCTCGCCGAACGCAGCGCCGAGGACATAGCAGCGGCGCTCGTGCGGATCTATCGCGGGCGCCTGCCCGCCATTGAAGACGTCACCGACCCCGGAGAGCACCCGGCCGCGGCCCACGCGCGCCCGGTTTATAGCGAGCGTCCCACCCCTCGCGGACGCTCGGCCCCTGAGGATCGCGACTATTCCAAGGCCGCCCGACCGCGCGGCGGCAAGCATTCGCTTGGCGGCGGGGCCTGGTTCCGCATCGACGTCGGCCGAGCCAAGGGCGCCGATCCGAAATGGCTGGTGCCAATGATCTGCCGGGCGGGCGGTCTCACCAAGGCCGACATCGGTACGATCCGGGTGTTCGACCACGAGACCAAGTTTGAAATCTCGGCGGAAGCGGCGGACAAATTCACTGCCGACATCAAGCGGCGGACCGGCGAAACGCCACGCATCGAGCCGCTGGGCCCGGCGGGCGAAGGTGGGACTGCGGCAAGGGTCGGCGGGAAGCCGGACAAGCGCACCCGGCAGGCGCGCAAGGCGCAGCGCGACGCCTGAAGGCGGAGACGAAGTATCGCCGGTCTACGACTTCCCCCAGAACTGGAGGCGCGCCTGGGTGAGCGCACTGAGTTCAACATCTGTTCACGCGCGAGGGGCTGGCGCCGCGGGCACACACTGCCGTGGGAGCACGAGGTGAGAGTAGATCCGGTGCCAGCCGCGTCCTCGCGATGGCCAACAGATTCAGCCGGCTGATAGCAGACAAAGCTTTCGGCTTGCTCACGGCAGACCGGATGGGCGTGCCCGTGCCCCGTACTCTGGTAATCCGCAGGGTCGCCCCTTCGGGTTCGGGCGCGAGACGGGTTCTACCGAAGTCTGGACGCGCACGTGCCCCGTTGAACCATATCCACGCCTCTTACGCGAAGAGTTGGGGACGCCGATCACCTGGCTCGCCGCGGTGTTCACCCTCCACTCGCCGAAACTCCGGTAGCCGAACTTGATCAGGCAGACCGTGCGGAAAAAGTTTCCGCACGGTCTGCAAGGGTTTCCGTTGCGGCCTCAAGCGAGCCGATGATCGCCTTGATGTCCGGGATGAGCGACGCTCGCTTCGTTCCTGCGCTGCTGATCTGATTGAGCCATCTCGACGGGGCCCAGGCCGAAGGCGTACCGATCTGAAGCGCCCCGGTCCCGCGACGTTCGAGAGCCTCTTGGTTGTTGGTGCCGGTCACATAGTCGATTGTGTTCGCACCAGCAGTTTCAACTTGCTTCACTCTTGGGTGCGGTCATAGGCCCCGTCGGCGAACAGATGCTTCAGCCACGGCCAGCGCTTGCGGACACCGTCCAGGATCATTTGAGCCCCGGCGCTGTCGGAAATGTCGGCCGGAGTGAGATTGATCATCAAGAGTCGACCGTCGGTGTCGACTGCGATATGGCGCTTGCGACCCACGATCTTCTTGCCTGCATCGTATCCCCTTGTTTTCGCTTCCGGAGCTTTGACCGATTGACTGTCGACAACGCCGCCGGTTGGGCTTGCTTCGCGTCCGACGCGCTCTCGGTCGAGCATCAGCGCTACGTCGTGGATCGTCTGAAACATGAACCGACGCACGAATCGGCGAAACCACCAATAGACGGTCTGCCAGGGCGGGAAGTCATTCGGCAGCATCCGCCATCCCCCGCCCGAACGCGCCATGTAGCGGGTTGCGTTCAACACTTCCCGCAAATCGACCTCGATAGGGTGCCCTGCCTTCGACGCGCGAGGAAGAAAAGGCTCAATCCGCGCCCATTCCTCGTCGGTCAAGTCGCTCGGATACCGTTTGGTCTTCTTCTCGATCTTGGCCATTCGGCCACGCGTCGCTGGGGTCCACATCCCAAGCTTGAATCACGGCCGAAAAAACGCTTTCAACCAATTTTCAAACGGACTCTCACAGGTCCAATCCTTGGGCTGCTCGCCCAGCACCTCTCTTGAGGAATACAGATAGGGCGAGTGCTGGGTCTCCTGGGGCTCATTGGATTATCGTCGCGGGTCTCGGAGACGGCGCGGTGGACGCGCCCCCGAGATAAAAATCGCTGACATCGTCCCGCGCCGCGAGTGCAGCGGCCGGCCCCGAAGCGACCACGCGGCCATTCTCCAGAACCACGCCATGATGGGCATAGCGAAGAACAAGATGCGCGTTCTGCTCAGCGAGTAAGAAGCTAACGCCTTCGTCTCCATTCAGTCGCTGGATGATCTCGAAGATTTCCTCGACGATCATAGGCGCTAGGCCCATCGAGGGCTCGTCAAGCAGCATCAGCTTCGGCCGGTTCATCAGTCCCGCCCGATTGCGGCAACCTGTTGCTCGCCGCCCGACAGCAGACCTGCTTTGCCGTGTCGACGCGCTTTTAGGCGAGGGAAGATGTCGTAAACGCGCTCGATGTCGCCTATCAGCTCGCGTCCGCTGGGTCTGCGGGCGAAGCCGCCGGACATCAGGTTCTCCTCAACCGTCAGATGGGGAAAGCAATGTCGCCCTTCCAACACCTGAACGATGCCGCGGCGGACCAGATCGGCTGGGTCGCGCCGAAGGGTCGGCTCGCCGCGATAGCTGATCTCGCCTCTGACAACGGCGCCGCGCGAGGCGCCGAGCAAATCGGACACCGCCTTCAGGGTCGTCGTCTTGCCGGATCCATTGGCGCCCAAAAGGGCGACAATGGAGCCTTCGGGGACGCGAAGGGACACCCCGCGCAGAGCCAGGATCGAGTCGCCATAAACCGCCTCGACGTCAGCGATACGAAGTAGATCCTGCACGGGGATCGTCATGTGGTTCTCTCTCAGTTCGTCGACGCTTCGCGAGGGGCCAGGTTTTTCTCTTTCGCGCAGGCCGCAGCCTTGGCGTAGATCGCGTCGTGGAAGAGGGCGCGGTCTCCATTCAGCCAATCGGTCTTGGCTTGCCAGTCCTTGCCGTCCCACTGGACGATTTTGGCTGCTGGATTGCCCTCGTGATCGCTGGGCGTCACCTGAAGCGGACTAAACAGTCCGGTCGCGCCAAGCTCCGCAATGCGCTCTGGCGTGATGTCGAGATGCTCGAGCGCCCACTGGCCCAGCTCCGAGGTCAGGGGATGGTTGCCGAGCTTCTTGTGGCCGGCCCTCAGCGCCTCGGTATAGATGATCGCGGTCACGAGGCCCGCGTTGTAGTAGACCGAGCCGAACTTCGACTGGTCTTTGAGATCGCCCTTGCCGGCGTCGATCACGTCCTTCTTGAGGATCTGACTGACCTTGAAGTCTGTGCCTGACGGGAACACCGAGACTGCGAGATAGCCTTTCGCCGCGCCGCCCGCCGGCCGCACGTCCTCTTCCGAGCCGCTCCATATGTCGCCAATGATGTGGTCAGCGGGAAAGCCGACCCGAGCCGCCTGCTGTTGCTCGGCGGGATGGGGCACGGGGATTTCGATGTCCTCGAAGCCGTATTTCTTGGCGAGCGTGGCGAGCAGTTCGATCGTGTCGCGGCCATAGCCGGAATCGTGATAGACGGTCGCGATCTTCTGGCCCTTCAGAGTCTGTCCGCGAACATTATATTTGAATGCATAGCTTTCGCAGCATGAGCCGGATCGAGGCGAGTCGCAGGAACGCAAGGGCCTTTCGGCTGAGACATTCCCAGTCTTTGGCCAATCGGCGACAGCGGTTGAGCCAGGCAAACGTTCTCTCGACGAGCCAGCGCTTTGGCAAGACGACAAACCCTTTGGCGCAGTCCGAGCGCTTGACGATTTCGACGTTGACCTGCGCCATTGTGCGCTGTGCCGCCGCCTGAAACTCCGCCCCTTGATAGCCGCCGTCCCCGTAGAGCTTGAGCAGGAATGGAAAGGCGCCAAACAGGGTGGCCATCAACAAGGCGCCCCCGTCGCGATCCTGAATGTCGGCGCCATGCACGATGGCGTGCATCAGGAGGCCTTGCGTGTCGACGAGAATATGCCGCTTCTTGCCTTTGATCTTTTTGCCCGCATCATAGTCATGCGGGTCGATCGAAGCCCCCCTCACATGGGGTGTTTCCAGTCAAGCTCGTTCATTTCGGCATTGTGCATGCTCCTTTGGCGTTTGGATCCGAAACGTGAGCCCGTCTCTTCCATGCAGCCCTGACGACCGCATCACCTCACATCCGGTCGAGCTTGTGGGCTCGGACCATAATCCCTCATGCTCGAGGGCATCGGGCTCGGGTTGGCGGGACCATCCTTTTTCACGGCGTGTTTCAGCCCGGGGGGTTGATCCGCGGTCGCCGCCCGCCCGGATCCGGCGAAGCCGTCGCGTTCGGCTTCGCTGGAATGGGGTCAAGTCATCAGGCCATCGTTGGCGTGTTGGAGTGGGGTTGAGTCATCAGGTCATGCGGTCTTGAACACGGCGCCCTCGGGAACGACGCCTTGGGTGACATAGCGCCACAAGGCGACGAGGAGTTTGCGGGCCAGCGCGACGATGGCGATCCGGCGGACCCGCCCCTTGGCGGCGCCGACCCGCGCCTGAAACCAGCGGCTCAACGCCGAGTCCGGCTGGTGTCGCAACCAGAACCAGGCAAGCTCGATCATCGTCTTGCGCAGGCGGCGATTGCCCGACTTCGAGATGCCCTGATCCCGTTCGACGCCGCCGCTCTGCCAGGGACTGGGCGCCAATCCGCCGAAAGCCGCCACCTGGCGTCGGTTGCCGAAGCTGCGAAACAACGATTCCAGCCACAGGAGCGAGGCGAACTCAGGGCCCAAGCCCTTGAGCTTGAGAAGCAGGGCGGCGGGGTTGTTATGCTCCTCGGCATCCATGCGGATGAGCGCGTCGCGGGCGTGTTCAACCGCAGCCAGTTGCGTTGTCACCAGCGCGATCCGATCGAGCTCCCGGCGGATTTCCTCCTTCAGCATCGGCGGCAGCTCGCGGCCGTCCCCGGTTCGCAGCGCCTCGAGCCGTTCGAAACGATCACGCCGAAGCGGATTGTAGTCCCGGACGCCTTGGCCCATGAGCAGGCCCTTGACCCGATTGGTGTGCTGAATGCGTTCCTTGAGCAGCGTGCCGCGCTCGCGCGTCATGCGCCGGCGATCCTCGTCTTCCGGGCTCGGCGCGCGAACCATGGAACAGACCCGCCGCTCGCCGCGAGCCCAGGCCATCAGCGCCCGCAACAGCATCTCGCCGTCGATCGCGTCGGTCTTGGCCCGCCGATGCCGCCGATCGACCGCGATCGAAGCCGCGTCGACGACGTGGCTCTCGATCCCGTTGGCGAGCAGCAAGCGATGTATCCAAAACCCGTCCAATCCCGCTTCCTGAATGACAACCGTCATGATCCGCACGCCATGGCGCTGCTCGGCCTTCGCCCTCGACCGCGAAAGAAGGTCGAGCAGGCCGGCGCCGTCCCCACCCTCGACCACATGCTTGGAAAACTTCTCGTTGCCCGGGCTGTTGATCGTCACAACCCATTTCGATCGGCTCAATTCGAGCGAGGCGAACAGCGTGATATCATTTGCGCGGGCGGTGGTCGCGACAGCGGTCGCGGAGGTGACAGACTGCATCGGTTGCCTCCATGCTGGTGTGGAAGCTCAGCCTACCAAGTCAGGCCGCCGTCCACCCGCATAGGATCTTTTTCCGCCGACTTGACGCTCTGACTGTCGAGGATCGCGGCGGTCGGGCTGGCTTCCCGACCTGCTTGCTCACGGCACTTCACATAGAGCGCTTCGTGAAGGCGCTCGAGCGTGCCGTCATAGCTCCACAGGTCGAAATAATCATAGAGCGTCGAACGCGGCGGCAAATCCTTGGGGATCGCTCGCCACTGGCAGCCAGTGCTCAGAATATACATCAAGCCGTTGACCACTTCGCGCTCATCGACATGGCGTCTGTTGCCGCCGCGTCTGGCCGGCGGGATCACCGGCGCGACATGCGCCCATTCGGCATCTGTCAGGTCGCTCGGATACCGCAATTTGCTGCGGTCATAGCGCGCACGATTTTCGTTCGTCCACATCAGACGCCTCCATCGAATCAGCGAGCGCCGAGTGAATCACAACCGACTCAAATCAACCAAATTGTCCCCGGACGGACACTCAGCTTATCGTAGCCGCCAAGCTGCTTGGCGATGTAGTCGATGACGATGGACGATTCCGTCCAATAGTCGAACAGAAGCGGGAACTGACCCAAATAGAAGTTGGAATGCGAGGCGGTTTGTCAGACAGCAATTCGGGACACTTCACGTGGATTCCATTGTTAGTTTCTCGACAATTATTTGGATATGTGCGCGTAGGTTCGATTTCTGCGGCTCGCCTTGCATTCTTGCATTAATTCCGAATATTTTGCCATGCTTGCTCTGCCGAGGCCGGCAGTTTATCCATATGCTTCAGGAACAGCGCCAAGGTCCAGATTTGCTGGTCTGTTAGAGTTTCTTTCCAGGCCGGCATGCCCGTCCAGCGAATGCCGTGTTTTATTTTCCAGAATGAGAAACCCTCGGGGTCGTCCTCCACTCCCTCAGCCGCGAGTTGGGGCGGCTGCGGGTACTCGCCCTTCGCCACGGGCGAAGCCGACGCAGCACCCTTTGCCGTTCCGTGGCAGATCGCACAGTGCTGTCCGTAAAGCTCGACGCCGGCGATCAAATTTGTATCTGTCAAAGCGACGGGATTCGGCTCTTTGGGCGCTTGATAATCGAGCGTCGCATCCAACGATGTCGATGCGGCCCAGGCCTCGAAAGGAAGCGTCTGGCCGTCCGCATTTGCTGGGATCGCGCCGAAGTTCACGGCCAAATAACCGACAATAAGAGCAGCGGTTATTGCAGCCAGTATACCAAAAACAAATCCTCGTATCATTTCGTGCTCCCACAGTTGCTGCGCATTTCATTTGCACAGGGGATAGATATTTTGAGGTTGGTCGCTTACAGAAAATTTGTCATCAGCCTGTCGGCCCGCGTTCCCTCGGCGTAGAGCGCGCGAACAAGCGCCGCGGCGGCAATTCCTGTGGCTGCTCCACCAAGCACGTCGCCGACATAGTGGGTGCCGAGATAGACGCGCGAAAAGATCATCAGCACCGCAGCCGCCAAGAACCAGAGCCCGAGTTGGCGCACGCCGTGCGCAAGAAAAGCCGCCGCGATCGCGAATGTCGCCGTTGCGTGATCGGACGGGAAAGAAGGGTCCGCACTCGGAGCGATCAGAAGATGCGTGACGCCGGCGTCGTATGGCCGCATCCGATGCACGAAGAGCAGAATGATTTGGTTGAGCGCCGGGCCGACGAGGAAGGAGAAGCCGGCCGCGAGGAGAACATGCCGACTGTGTTGGCGTGGCTGCCCTCGCCACCATTGGTCCCGCCGCAGCCAGGACAAGAACCGGGACGCCGATCTTCGACATCCAGATCATCGGCAGATCCAGAGCAGCAGCGTGGCCGGCCAAGCTGTTGACCGCGCGCGTTGCGACGTCATCGAGATCGTACAACATGAGAAGTGAGCGCCCTTCCAATCCGTTCGGGTCTTATGTGGCGGAGGGATGTCGGCCGGCTTTTTGCGGCAAGACCACGATCAGGGCGACGATTGCCGTTAAGAGAAGCGCGGAGGCGTAGTAGCGGTTGAGAGCCAGCCCCCCTTGCGCATGCGACTTGTCGAGCAGGTCGCCAACAGTCGCCCCGAGCGGCCGCGTCAAGATGAACGCCGCCCAGAACAGGAAAACGTGCGAAATGCGAGACCAATAATAAAGGCCGGCGAGCAGGGCTAACCCCGCGCCGAACACCAGCGCTCCGCCCTCAAACCCGAGGGGCGTGTCATCTGCGATCCAGTCCCCCAGAGCAGTCCCGAGAGTCTGCGAAAACATGATCGTGACCCAGTAGAAAATCTCGACCTTCGGCGTGGCCACAGTTTGCACGTTGACTGAGCCGAGCGTGAAGTACCAGAGGGCCAGTGAGCCTAGCACGCAGGCCAGCAGAATCGAAGAGCCGCCTGTGTAGCCGATGCCAAGCGAGCGGTCGAAGAAGTCGGCCATGGCGGTGCCAACGGTCGTCGAGGCGACGATTGCGATCCAGTAAACCCAGGGGTTGAACTTCTTCGTTAGAATCTGGCCGACCACCGCGGCGACGAAGATGGCGAGGAAGATGCCCATCCCAATAAGGTAACCGCCGTTGTGTGCGTTTTTGTCCGCATGAAACATACTCATGGTGACCGCATCGCCGCCGGTCTCACCGAGCGTGGTCGCAAGAATTTTGATGATCCAGAAGCCGAGCGTTACGGCGGGAACCTTGCTTAGGGCGGCGTCGCGGGTGTGGCTCATAGTTTCCTCATCAAAAACCCGCCCCGGGGAGGACGGAGCGGGTCGGGTTACGCGGTGCGGGCGTTCAGTCCGGGTTGGGACCTTCGGCCTTGTTTTCGAGAACGTGTCCGGTCGCCGCATCGACGCCAACTTCCTGCGTGACAGAGCCGCGTTTGATATCGAACGAATAGCGCAGGCCACTGCCGCCGCCCTCCCGTTCAAGCTCTTCGTCGGTGATCTTTCCAGGGTGGGCTTTGAGCGCGATCTGTCGCGCCTGGTCGATGCCGATCTTGGCCCCATGGGCCAGTTTCTGGCCGGTATAGGCAAGAGCCGAAGTGGCGACCGTCGGCAGTAACGCCGCAACGCCGAGCGCTGCGAGCAAAAGGGGCATTTTCATTTTCAAATCTCCAACAGAGGGCAAAGTCGTCAAGCGGCGCGGCCCGGTTCTCGAAGAGCCTAACGTGCAAAAATTAGGGGCGAATTAGCTGTCTGAAGGCAATGCGCCGAGTGCGATCCGCGCGCATACGCCCACAACCCCGTCGCTGCGGTTTTCTACCGCGAGGCCGAGAGAATGCCGCTCAGCAATGCGGCGCGCGATCGCCAAACCGAGGCCGGTTCCCTCCGCATCATGCGGAAATCCTCGAAAGAAACGGTCGAAAATCCGATGCTCCTGGCCTTTCGGCAGACCCGGCCCTGTATCGACAATCTCGACGGTCGGTCGATCGCCCTGACGAAAAAGGCTCACATCGACCGATCCGCCTGGCGGCGTATAGCGCACTGCGTTGTCGAGCAAGACGCTGAACAACGTCCGCATATCCGCCGCCACCGCGTCATAGACGGCCGAGCTTTGGATATTCGCGCCAATATCGATCCCTTTGCGATCTGCGATTGGCGCAATGTCCGCAATGCATTCGAGCAGGAGCGCGCCGAGATCAGCCGGCCCGCCGCCGGCCGAAACCGGCGCATCGAGCCGCGCTAAGCGGAGCAATTGATTCACCAGCGCGCTCGCGCGTTTCACGCCCGCCGCCAGGGGAGCCACACGATCGTCAGGCCGGTCTGCTCCGGCCAGCAGATTGTCGACTTGTATCTGCATCGCCGCGAGCGGCGTCCGCAGCTCATGCGCGGCGTCCGCCAGAAAGCGCTTTTGCGCTTCTATAGCCGCCCGCAGCCGTTCGATCAGTCCGTTCATGCTTACGACTAGAGTCGTCACCTCTTCCGGGACGCCGTCTAAAGGAATTGGCTCCTTGGCCATTGCGCTGCGCGAAGCGATCTCACGTGCAAGCGTACCCAGCCGCCCGATCATCCGGTTCATCGCCCACCCCACCACAAGCCATGAGAGCGGGATCAGGATCAGAATTGGCGCGGCAGCCCCAATGGCCGCGCTTTCAATAATTTCGGCGCGAACCGTTTCGCGTTGTGCGACCTGCACGACACGATCTGCGCCGATGATCGTGTAGACGTGCCAGCTTTCGCCGTCGGCTTTGACGTCGGCAAAGCCCGCCCGCCCTTGGCGAGTGATGTCGACGCCCGGAAGGGACTTATGAATTGCATTGCCGCGCGCATCCCAAATGGTCAGCGCAAACTGATTTTCGGGGTCAGGGTCGGCGGCAGGCGGTGCGTTCGCGGCCGATATCCCGTTTCCGGAGTTGAGCGCGATTTGCCGCAACTGCCCGTCAAGGAATTCGTCGGCTTCATTGCGGACGTACGCGTAGGTGATCAGGATCGTGACGAGGCCGATAACGGTCAGAAGGCCTGTCATCCATAACAACGCGGCGCGGCGCAGCGACGCTTTCACGACTTCGGGACCAACCATCCCGCGCCTCGGACGTTGAGAATAGCGTCCTTGCCAAATTTTTTCCGAATTGAATGGATCAGCACGTCGACGGCGTTGCTCTCGACCTCTTCGCCCCAACCATAAATGCGTTCTTCGATTTGCGAACGCGAGAGGATGCGCCCCGGACGTTCCAGCAAAGCGCGCATCAAGGCGTATTCTCGTGCGGTTAGCGCCTCCGCGGCGCCGTCCCGCGACAATTCATGCGTCTCGGTGTTGAGTTCGCTTGAACCAGCGATCAGCACGGAAGTCGCCCGCCCCGCGCGACGGCGGATCAGCGCGCGCATGCGCGCTTGCAGCTCGCGCAGTTCGAATGGCTTCACCAGATAATCATCCGCGCCGAGATCGAGCCCACTAACGCGATCGTCAACGCCGTCCCGCGCGGTGATAACGAGCACGGGCGTCTCGACGCCCTGGCTGCGCGCCCGCTTGAGAACGTCAAGGCCGTCCGCGCTTGGCAGACCGAGATCGAGCAGAGCGATCGTGTAGCCCTCGTCGCGTAGCGCGTCTTCGGCCTGGACGCCATCGCGCACCCAATCGACCGACA
>DATCEJ010000007.1:0-5253 GCA_036510135.1 Roseiarcus sp.
CTCCGACACGGACGCGCCTGGCGCGAAGCCCTCGGCAACCATCCGCCGCTTCTCATCACTCGACCAGAACCGACGTCGACGCGCCCTATTCCGGTCCGGCAGGTCCGACTTCATCGATAGTGCCCATTATCGTTGATGGGCACTATCCTCGTGCCGCTCTTCGCGCACTATCGCCCTACAGCGCCTCCCGTCCAGGCGGCCTTCGCCGAAGGCTTACTGTCTTAACAGCCTTAAGCCGTGGCTTTAAGCAGGTGCTGCGAGGCGCTTTTCCAGATTCACGAGAGCGCAAGCCCCATTCCTCCCGCACCGGATGCTTGAGCCGGCGGCAATCTGATGATGACTGCGAGTCTATCCTCACGTTTGCGGTATTGGGGATGAGCATATTGGCTCTGGTTCTGCCGGCGCGCGGCGGCTCGCATCCCGATTGACACCGGTCGCGAACCATGGCCTCCACCCGGACCTCATGGTCAAAACGGACAGCACCCTCATCATCGCCGCAATCGCGCGGGTCGTGCGCCTCTCGACCCGTCATGCGTGGGTCGTCATCGCCGCCTTTCTCTTCGCCGCGGTTCTCGCCGGCGGCTACGTCGCGCGCCACATCGCCATCAACACCGACTCGAGCAAGCTCTTGTCGAGTTCGCTTCCCTGGCGTCAGCAGGAGGAGAAACTCAATGCGCTCTTCCCGCAGCGGACCGACCTGATCGTCGCGGTCGTTGATGGAACGACACCGGAAGGGGCCGACGAAGCGGCGAACGCGCTGGCCAAGGCGCTGGCCCGTCAGACGAATCTCTTCCGCGCCGTCACTCGGCCGGACGGCGGCGAATTCTTCGCCCGCGAGGGCGTCTTGTTCCTCAGCGTCGACGACCTGCGGCGCAATATGGACCAACTGATCAAGGCGGAGCCCTTCCTCGGAACGCTCGCCCTCGATCCCACCTTTCGCGGGATCCTCGGCGCCATCGCGCAATCGCTCGAAGGCGTTCGGCTCAAGAAAACGGCGTTCGAAGACATCGAGCCAGCGGTCTCCGGCATCGCTGACGCACTGGAAAAGGTCGAGCAAGGCCAGCATCCGGCCTTCTCCTGGCGCCGGCTGATTTCGGGGCGCGCGCCGGAGCCGTCCGATCTTAGACGGTTCGTCAACATTCAGGCTGTTCTCAATTACGGCGATCTGCAGCCCGGAGGCGAGGCGACCAGGGCCGTCAGAGCGGCCATCGCCAGACTGGATCTCACGCCGGACAGGGGCGTGACGGTGCGCCTCACCGGCTCGGTGCCCCTGTCGGACGAGGAGTTTTCCACGATCGCCGACGGCGCCGCGCTCAACGGAACGGTGACCATCGTCGTCGTTCTCCTGATCCTGTGGCTCGCTCTCAAGCAGACCCGGATCATTCTCGCCGTCCTGATCAATCTCGCGGTCGGCTTGAGTTTTACCGCTGCTGCCGGCTTGGCTATGGTCGGCGCGCTGAACCTCATCTCCGTCGCCTTCGCCGTGCTGTTCATCGGCCTTGGCGTCGATTTCGGCATCCAGTTCAGCGTCCGATACCGCGCCGAGCGATTTCAGGACCGCCATCTTCTCGAGGCTCTCGAAACGACCGGACTCGGCGTGGCGCGCCCGCTTCTGCTTGCGGCGGCTTCGATCGCGGCTGCTTTCTACTCCTTCCTGCCGACCGCTTACGTGGGTCTGTCCGAGCTCGGACTCATCGCCGGAACCGGCATGATCATCGCGTTCCTGACCACCGTCACCCTGCTTCCGGCGCTGCTGGCCGTTCTCAAGCCAGCCGGCGAGGCCGCGCCAGTCGGCTGGGCCTGGCTTGCGCCGCTCGATCATTTTCTCGATCATCAGCGCAACTGGGTGGTGGGACTCACCCTGGCCGCTGTCGTTCTTGGCCTGCCGCTTCTGCGGGGCCTGAGCTTCGACTTCAACCCGCTCAACCTGCGCTCGAAACATGTCGAGTCGGTCTCGACCCTGCTCGATCTGATGCGCGATCCGGATACGAGCCCCACCACCATCGATATTTTGGAGCCCAATCTCGCCGGCGCCTCAGCCATGGTGGAAAAGCTCAAGCCGCTGCCGGAGGTCGCGAAAGTGCGGACGCTGGAAAGCTTCGTGCCCAAGGACCAGGACGAGAAGCTCGCCATTATCGACGACGCCAGCTTCTTCTTTGCGAATACGCTCAATCCTGACCCCATCGATCCCGCGCCGACCCCGGCTCAAACTTTGGAGGCGATCAACAAGACGGCCGCCGACCTCGCCACGACGATTGGCGATCTGAACACCCCGGCCGCGTCCCAGGCGCGCCGCCTGGCGAGCGCGCTCATCGCTTTGGCGAAGGCGTCGCCCGCGACCCGAGAGGAAGCGGAGCGCGTGCTGGTTACGCCGCTCATGACGACGCTTCGCCAGGTTCGCGATCTTCTCTCGGCCGAACACGTGACCATCGATACGCTTCCGCTTGCGCTCAAAAGCGACTGGGTCGCGCCCGACGGCGAGGTCAGGATCGAGGCGAGGCCAAGCGGAGACGGGAACGACAATGCCGTCCTGCACCGCTTCGTCGACGCGGTGCGCAAGGTCGCGCCCGAAGCGAGCGGGGCGCCGGTGTTCATCGTCGAGGCGGCGGCCACGATCGTCAAAGCGTTTCTTCAAGCCGGCGTGTGGTCGCTGTTGTCGATCGCGCTGATCCTGTTCGTGGCGCTGCGGCGCTGGCAGGACGTCGCGCTGACGCTCGTGCCTTTGCTGGTCGCCATCCTTTTCACGCTCGAAATTTGCGTGGCGATCGGGCTCAAGCTCAATTTCGCCAATATCATCGCTCTGCCGCTGTTATTGGGCGTCGGCGTTGCGTTCAAAATCTACTACGTCATGGCGTGGAGGGCGGGTGAGCACAATTTCCTGCAGTCGAGCCTCACGCGAGCTGTTTTCTTCAGCGCCTGCACGACCGCCACCGCCTTCGGCAGCCTGTGGTTTTCCCACCATCCCGGCACCTCGAGCATGGGCAAGCTGATGGCTTTGTCGCTGGTGACGACGCTCTCAGCCGCGGTGCTGTTCCAGCCCGCGCTCCTGGCGACACAGAGCAAATCCCATCATGACGAGTGATTCATGAGACCCAAGTACAAATGGCCGTACTGTGGCAAAAGGGTGATAGTCGTGGCCGACCGGCTCTGCTAGCTTGAGTCGGGGCTGGGTCGAATCTTCTCTCAGAACCATGTGGACGGCCCAGGTAGGTTCCTCCGGGAACTCTCGCGGAAAGTCTGCGTGTTGCGGGGAATCTCAAAAGGAATCGCCAACGCATGCGTGGCGTTGAACGCTGGACCAAGTGGCTGAGCGCGGCGAGCCTTGCGGCGCTTGTCAGCGCGTGCGCGGGCGTTCCGCACGACGCGTCCTTGCCAATCTATGATCCGAACGAGCAATTCAATCGTGGCGTTCTCCACGTCAACCAGGTCGTGCTCGACCCGGTGGCAACCGGCGTCAAGGCGGTGCCCGGAGTGATCCGGGACCGATTGCAGGATCTGGATGCGAACCTGAAAGAGCCGCGGATCCTCGGCAATGACCTCCTTCAGGGGCGCTTGAACGCCGCGGGCATTACGATCGCGCGTACCGTCATCAACACCACCTTCGGCCTCGGCGGCTTGTTTGACGTCGCCGCCGCGTATGGCAATTTGCCGCAGCAGACTGGCGATTTTGGCCAGACCATGTTCGTCTATGGGGTCCCTGCGGGCGCCTATAGCGTGTCCCCGTATTTCGGTCCTTCGACGCAACGCGATGCGATCGGCGGTGTCGTGGATTCGGTCGGCGATCCCGTCGGCTGGGTTGCAGGCGGAATTTTCTTTGGATGGCCCTGGTCAGTCGCGACCGGGGCCCTGGGCGCGGTCGCCCATCTCGGGCAGTGGAAACAGGCGGAGAGCTCGTCGGTCGACTTCTACAGTTTCTTGCGCTCCAGCTACTATCAGACCCGCCGGGCGCAATTGCGTGAGGCGCAAGGCCTGCCGCCGGAGATCCAATCCCCGGCTACACCAGGCTTGATCACAGGGTCGCCTGCTGCCGCAGCGTCGCCGGCTTACACAATTCCGCCGCCGCAATAGACGGATCTTACGAGGTCGAACTCGCCTGATCGGTCCGGCGAGCCAGAAAGCGGCGTCCTTCCACCCATTGCCAGGCCGCAAGGCCCGGCAGGCCTATCGCGAGTTCGCGAACCCGCTTGGTGAGAGAAATCGCAAGCGCGAGGTCCGCCGGCACTCCGAGGAGCGCGCCGAACAGGACCAGACCGCCTTCCTGAGCGCCCAAGGCTCCCGGCACCATGAACGCCGCGCCGCGGACGCCGGCGCTGAGGCTTTCGAGAATGAAGGCGTCGGTCACGGAAAGCGGGTGGCCAAGCGCCCACATCGTCAGCCAGGTCTCGCTGACGCCACTGACCCATCCGATGAGACGAAGCAGGCAGGAACAGGACAGGGCAAGGCGGCGGCGATAGGTCGCAACGACCGCGCCGTCGATGGCTTCGGCTCGCCCGGTGAAGCCGGACATCCAACTCTTCGGCGCCAGTCGATGAGCCCATCCGATGAGCACGCCAAACATGCTGTTGTGTTGGACCAGCACAAACGCGCCGATCGCCGTCGCAAAGATGACAACGCCAATCAAAAGGCCCCAGGCCATTGAAGCCGCGGCGTCGGCCTTCGCTCCGGCGGCGAGCAGCACGACGCCCGCGATCACAAACAGGGCCTGGCTCCCGGCGCCGACCGTGATGTCGACCACCATGGTCGCGGCGGCCTGCGACCCCGGAACGCCGCGTTGATGCGCCAGCCGCGCGCCGACGACGTCGCCGCCGACGCCGGCGACCGGCAACAATGTGCTCACCGATTCGCGGATCCAGCGCATCCAGAGGAAGCTGCGGCGCCCTGGGCGGTTCGCGGCTGGAAACAGCTGCCGCCAGGACATCGCATCGAAAGATAAGGGAATGAGGTGAAGCAGCGTTATCGGCGCCAGCCACCAGCCAAGGGCCAGCATGGCGGAGCCCACCTCGGCGGCGCCGCTGTGGACGATCAGAAATACGACGAGCAGGAAACCGAGGAATGCGGCGACGATAAGCGATCTTGAAATAGCTTGGCTCCAGTCCGGGGGCAGATCGCGCCAGAGACTGCGCAGGACTACGATCGCCGCGCGAAATCGTCTATCAGCAATCGTCGCCGAGGTGGAGTGCCGGGCGTCGCCCGTGCGGATCGCGAACCACCCATGTCTGAAGCGCCGGTTCTCATTCTTCTGGCCCGTTCCGC
>DATCEJ010000008.1:0-2506 GCA_036510135.1 Roseiarcus sp.
GGCGGCGATCGGCGAGGTCACGCACTACAACATCTTCGAGGGCCTGACGAAGATCAACGAGGACTTCTCGGTGACGCCGCTCCTGGCCGAGAAATGGGACTTCTCGCCCGACCTCAAGACCCTGACCTTCACCCTCAAGCCGAACGTCAAGTTTCAGGACGAAGAGCCTTTCTCGTCGAAGGACGTGAAGTTTTCCTTCGAACGCTATGGCGCCAAAGAGTCGACGAACAAGGACAGCAAGTTCTTCGCCTCGATCGAATCGATCGACACGCCAGATCCGATGACATTGGTTCTCAAGTTCAAGGAGCCGAGCTTCGAAGCGCTCTATCGTCTGGGCATGGATACCGCGGTCATCCTCGATGAGAAGAGCGCGACGACCGCGTCCACCAATCCCGTCGGCACCGGACCCTACAAGCTCGCCTCTTGGGAAAAAGGTTCGTCGATCGTGCTCGACAAATGGGACGGCTTTCGCGACGCCGCGAAGATTCCGCTCGCCCACGCGACCTTCCGCTTCATCTCCGATCCCTCGGCGGCGGTCGCGGCGATGCTCGCGGGCGACATCGATGCGTTCCCGCGCTTCGCCAACCTGCAGGCGCTCGACCAGTTCAAGAGCGATCCGCGCTTCCAGGTCCTGATCGGCGGGACCGAGGGCAAGACCATCCTGGCCATGAACAACAAAAAGAAGCCGCTCGACGATGTGCGCGTGCGTCGGGCGATCGCTTACGCAATCGATCGCAAGGCGATCATCGACGGCGCGATGAACGGCATCGGAGCGCCGATTGGCAGCCATATGACGCCCAACGATCCCGGCTACGTCGATCTGACGGGCATGTATCCGCACGATCCCGCGAAGGCGAAGGCGCTCCTCAAGGAAGCGGGAGTCGCGACGCCGCTCGAGCTCAGCCTCATCCTGCCGCCGCCTCCTTACGCGCGTCAGGGCGGCGAGATCATCGCCGCCGAGCTCGCTGAGGTTGGAATCAACGCGAAGATCCAGAACGTCGAATGGGCGCAATGGCTGAGCGGCGTCTACAAGGACAAGAACTACGACCTGACGATGATCAGCCATGTCGAGCCCCTCGACATCGGCATCTACGCCAATCCGAACTACTACTTCCAGTATGACAGTCCCGCGTTCAAGGCGATCTACGCCAAGGTGACGTCCGCGCCCAATCTCGAAGCGTACAAGGCGGCGCTCGGCGAAGCGCAAAAGAAGCTCGCGGAGGACAGCGTCAACGCGTTCTTGTTCCAGTTGCCGAACGTGACCGTCGCCGACGCGAAGCTCAAGGGCCTGTGGAAGAACGCGCCGATCTTCGTCAACGATCTCTCGGCGATGGCCTGGCAATGACCCAGCACGCGAGGACAGCCAAAGCCGTGAGTACGCAACCGTTTCGTATGTCGGCGCTGGAGATGTTGCGCCTCTATCGAGGGCGCGAATTGTCGCCGGTCGAGGCGATGAGGTCGGTGATCGAACGCGTCGAAGCCTTCGAACCCCATATTCACGCGACCTATCTTTATGCTCCGGAGCGAGCGCTCAAGGAAGCGCGCGCCTCCGAAGCGCGCTGGGTGAGGCGCGAGCCGATCGGCCCGCTCGACGGCGTGCCGGCGACGGTCAAGGACAATATCGCGACCAAGGGGGAGCCGAAGCCGGTTGGCACGGCGGCGGAAGACCTGTCGCCTCAGAAGGCGGACGCGCCGCCGGCGCAGCGCTTGCGCGAGGCGGGCGCGATCATCTTCACCAAGACGACAATGCCGGACTACGGCATGCTGTCGTCGGGGCTGTCGAGCTTCCACCCGCTGGCGCGCAACCCATGGAAGCTTGATCGCAATCCGGGCGGCTCGTCGTCAGGGGCAGCCGCGGCGGCGGCGGCTCTCTATGGCCCGCTGCACCTTGGCACCGATATCGGCGGCTCGGTGCGCTTGCCGGCGGGCTGGTGCGGCATTTTCGGCCTCAAGCCGAGCGGTGGACGGATTCCGATCGATCCGCCCTACACCGGCCGCGTGGCCGGTCCGATGACGCGTGATGTCGGCGACGCCGCGTTGATGATGGCGACTTTATCGTTGCCCGATGTCCGCGACTATACGAGCCTCAAATACGAGAAGCTTGATTGGATCGTCGAGCCCGCGCAGCTCAAAGGCCTACGCGTCGGCCTGTTGTTGGAGGCGGGTTGCGCCGCGCCGCCGACGCCGGAAGTCAAGGCCGCAGTCCAGCGCGCGGCGAAGGATTTCGAGGCCGCGGGCGCGCATGTGGAGCCGGTCAAACCGTTCCTCACTCAGGACATGCTTGACGGGCTCGACAGATTCTGGCGCGCCCGCGCGCTCAGCGACATCGGCGCCTTGCCGGCCGAGCGGCGCGCTCGCGTGCTGCCGTTCATCCGCGACTGGGCGGAATCCGCGGCGGGGTTTTCTGGCGTCGAGGTGTTCCGAGGCTTCGACCAGATCCCGGCGATGCGCAAGGCGGCGATCGAGGCGACCGCGCCATTCGACTGCGTGCTCTCGCCGACGGCGC
>DATCEJ010000009.1:0-5376 GCA_036510135.1 Roseiarcus sp.
CGCCGTGGAAGCCGCCGCCATGATACCCGCCCCGATAGCCCCCGTGGTAATAGCCGGCGCGCCGGTAGACCCCGCCACGATAGCCGTACCCACCATACCCGCCATACCCGCCGTAATAGCCGCCGCCATAATAGGGCGCGCCGTAATAGCCTCCGGCATAGAACGGCGCGCCGTAACCGGCGGAAGGGTAGACGCCGGTCTCATCGCAACCGGCAAGCGTGACCGCGAGCGCCGCAACGACTGCGCTTAGAAGAACCCGACTGCGAACCATGGCTTTTCTCCTTCGCCTATCTGACGCCCCCGCTCTTCCGCGTCATCGGCGCACACGCAGACCCCGCGTGGCGTCGCCTCCGCGGCGATGCTACGCCGAGATGTAACGAACCGCCAGCGCGCGGGAGGACCAAGGGGAGCAACATGTCGCTTATCGACCGGATCAACGCCAATCCGCTGCCCTTCGCCCAGTTGCTCGGGATCGAATTCCTCAGCGCGGAAGCGGATTCCGTTGCCGCGCGGATGCTAATCCGGCCGGACCTCTGCACGATCGGCGGGATCGCGCATGGCGGAGCGATCATGAGTTTCGCCGACACGCTGGGCGCAGCGGCGGCCTTTATCAACCTGGCCGCCGGCGCCAAGGGGACAACGACGATCGAGAGCAAGACCAATTTCATCGCCGGAGCGCCGGCCGGCTCGACAGTGATCGGCCACACGAGCGTCGTCCATCGCGGCGGAAGAACGCAGATCTGGCAGACCCGGGTCGCGACGCAAGAGGCGAAGCTGGTCGCGCTCGTCGTGCAGACGCAGATGAACCTGTGAGCGGCGCGGCGGGCTCCCTATCGCCAAATAAATGCAAGGAAAACCAAGGAAAACCAAGGAAAAAAGCTTGGATTTCCTTGGATTTCCTTGGTCGATTCGAGCCTTTTCAAGGGGTTACGGCGAATCCAAATAAAAAAAACATTTTCCGCAATTCTCCATCACCCATTCGCAAAATCCTGTAGTCATCCATGTCCGTTTTTCGGTCCATGAGCGGCCGAGCGATTCGAGGGTTCGGTTCCGAGACTGGTTCGATTCATAACACAGATTTCGACTTTCATCAATTTGTTGCAAATATTTCTGTTATGCTGCAAAACGCTCGAACCCGAAACCGGGTTCAGCGCTCCTCGCGCCCTTCGCTCGCCCTCTAATACACGCGTATTTTTGCCAACTTTCGTCCCGATTAGGCTTTATCGACGGCCGGAATCCTCCTTATTCCGACCAGAATCGACGGCGCGTTTTCGCCCGGCGGGAGAGACCCGGCAGGAGGTGGAAACCGCCCTCGGGCGAGGGCGCTTTGCGCTAAGACAATGCGTTGAACTGGTGAAGTCCCGTAACGCCGCCAGCCGGGGCCAAGGGCTCCGCTAGGCCGCCTCCAGCCGCCGGATTTCCGTCTCGAACGCGAAGCGCAATTGCGCCCCTTCCTCGTCCGGCAGCCAGTTCGTCATCTGGGGAAAGACGGTGCGCCAGTAGAGGGTGCGGCGCGCATCCCACGGAAAGCTCCCCGCGGCCCGGGCCTGAGCGAGCACTTGCAGAAGTTCCACGCGCACCTCGTCCGGATCGGCCCGATAGACGGCCGCAGAACTTTCCACGCCCGGAAGCTCCGGCTGGCTTTCGCCGAACAAATTCAGTTGGCCCGTCATGGCGGCCGGCTCGTCCTCGTCTCGCGGCGAATCGATCAGGCGAGTGTGGCAGAGGGCGCGAGCGATGGCGACGGCTCATCCGCCATTGTCCCCGACTTCCGTTTGTCGGGCGCCAGAGCCACGAGCGGCCCGGCCACGATTCTGTCCAACAAATCGGCCTGCCGGGGCTTGAGCGCCACCAGCCGGCCGAGCACATTGAGAAGATTCAACAGGTCCTCGGTATATTCGGCGAGCCAGCCGTCGGGCTGGATCTTTTCGAGCAGCGAGGGCGGCCGCCTGTCGCCGATCATCGGCTTGGTCCGGTCGCGCCTGCGGTAGCTGAACCATTGGTCGAGCACAATCTTGCCGGAAACCTCATAATTCCGCATGGCCGGCGTGACATTGTCGACGAAGCCCTTGCCTTGGCTTGGGCGCCGAAGGCCGAGACGACGGCCGCGAATGTCGGTGTTGACAAGGAGCGCTCCGAATCGATCGAGGATTGATTGTTCGGCGGGAGCGGGTGGTTTCGTCAAGCAAGGGACGCAATTCTGCTTGCGGCAATCCCTCTCACGATCGCGTGACGGTCGTGAGCATCGATTGTTTTACGACGCGGAATGAGACAGCGTGCTCGACTTACATTGTCTTGATGACGCAGAAGGATCGGGCGATAACCGAATACCGGCTAGCGGCAGGAGGGGCGCCATGACCAGACTGGGATGCGGAATAGGCCTTTTCGCCCTGATGATGGGCGCTGCCGCGGCCGACGCGCAGAGCCTGACCAACATGGCCGCTCTCAAAGGCCTGGCGCCCGTCTCCGCCCTCTCGAACAATGCAGACGGGATGGCGGCGCTGGGCTCCAACTTCACCGTCACCGGCGGAATCCAGACCGGCGCCATCCGCCAACCCACGCTCATGCCGTTCGCGGAACAGCAGCAGCAGGCTTTGCGCGACGCCTTCATCACCGACGGCAATCTCGTGCAATTGACCGACGGCCTCGGCACGACCTTGGGCGCGGCCTATGAGGCGCGGGCGCATTATCTCGACCGGGAGCGCTTCACCAACATCTCCAAGGCGGTCTCGGATGTGATCGCCTATGCCAATTCGACGAGCGGATCGGATTCGAACGCCGGCAAATATTTCTTCGCCAACGGCACGACGAACGGCAAGAAGCCGGTCTCCGACGAGGCCCTGGCGATCTTCAAGGGCGTAGACGGCGCGCCCGATCCCTTCGGCATCGCCTATGGCCGGCCGGCTGGAACGCCCGGCGCCGACAAGTATGGGAATTCCCGCCCGTTCCAGACCGAGCCGACGATCACGGCCATCGTGGGGCCGGACTATTTCAATGTTCCAGCCGACAATCATGTCTACAACCGCGGGCCGATCATGAACCTGATCAACAGCCCATCCTTCCCGAGCGGGCACACGACCTACGGCTATATGGGCTCGCTTCTGCTCGCCGAGCTTGTGCCCGATCGCTTTCAGGAGATGGTCGCGCGCGCCGCGGAATACGGCAACGACCGCATCATCATGGGGGCGCATTACGCCATGGACGTGCTCGGCGGCCGGACGCTCGCGACCTACGATCTTGCGCATCTGCTCGCCAACGATCCCGCCTACATAGGCCGGCCGCTGAAGGACTTCGCCCGGGCGACCGCAACGTCCGAGCCTATAGTTCCCGCGACCATCGAAGACTTCCGGGCGGCGGTCGCGGCGGCGCGGACCGACCTGACCAAGGCGCTCGAAGCGGCCTGCGGCGATACGCTTGCGGTCTGCGCGCGTCAGGACACCGGCCGCTTCAACGCGCCCGCGATGAACGAGGCCTTCTACGCCACAACGCAGACCTACGGGCTCGGCGTCGCGCATCCGGAGATCGCCGCTAAGGTCGAGGATGTGGGTGCGCTCGCGCCCGAGGCCGGTTATCTGCTGACCGTCGCGTTCCCGAAACTCACCCTTGACGAAGCGAACCAAATCCTGACCGAGACGGAAGGGCCCGGCGGCGGCTTCCTCGACGACGGATCGGGTTTCGGCGTCTATTCCCGGCTGAACCTCTATGCCGCCGCCGGCCGCGCCGCCGCGCTCTCACGCGCCAAGCCCTGAAAGTTCCTGTCCTCGTCCCGAGGAGCCCGCATTGCGGGCGTCTCAAGACGAGGCCTGAGAGGCGACCCTCCTCAACGGGGGCGGGCCGTCTCGCGCCAACGCTGCCAGCGCCGGCGCAATTCGCCGTGGCGCAGCCCGATGCTTTCGTCGAGCGTCTCGACCTCGACGATGCGATCCGTGCGGAAATGCCGGAAGCCCTGGCGCAGCTCGCACCATGCGACCAGCATGCGCGTCGTCTCGGCATAGCCGAGGATGACCGGCCAGACTTTGCGCTCGCTTTCCGCGCCAGCCTCCGACCGGTAGATAAGCAGCAATTTCCGGCCTTCACGGATCGCCGCTCTGAGGCGTGACGGATCGATGTTTTCCTCTGGCTCCGCAAGCGTCGGCCTCACGCCGACGCTCGGCTCGACGATGAACGGGCGCAGGCGCTCAGGCACAACCGCGGCGATCTTCGCGATCACGTCGCGCGCCGCATTGGCGAGCGCCTTGTCGGATCGGCCTGCAACCCATTGCGCGCCCAGCATCACCGCCTCGATTTCATCGGGCGTCAGCATGAGCGGCGGCATGTCGTAATCGGAAGCGATGAGGTAGCCCAGGCCCGCCTCGCCTTCGATGGGAACCCGCTGGCCAATCAGGTCGGCGACGTCGCGATAGACCGTGCGCTTCGACACTTCGAGTTCTTCCGCCAGCGCCGCCGCCGTGACGGGCCGCGTGGAGCGGCGGAGGATCTGGATGATCTGGAACAATCGGTCGGCGCGACGCATGGGTGCTGACTCCTGCTGACAGGATGGTGTCAGCAGGCCTGTGCGACAAGGGCTTTCGCAAGCCGCAGCGACTTTGCGGCCTGATTGAAAGGAATGAAGCCGATGAAATTCGCCTCCACACGTCTCGTCGCCGCCGACATCAAGGCGATGGTCGGTTTCTATGAACTGGTGACGGGCCAACGCGCCGAATGGCTCGCGCCCGTGTTCGCCGAGATCGTAACGCCTGCCGCGACGCTCGCCATCGGGAGCCTGGAAACAGTGGCGCTGTTCAAGGAGGGCAGCGCCGAACCGGCGGCCAATCGCACCGCAATCATCGAGTTCATGGTCGACGATGTCGACGCCGAGTTCGCGCGGCTGAAAGACAAAATCGAAGTCATCCATGAGCCAAAGCTGATGCCGTGGGGCAACCGTGCGGCGCAATTTCGCGACCCCGAGGGCACCGCCGTTTCGCTGTTCATGCCGGCTACGGATGCGGCGAAAGCGCGGTTCGCAACGCGATAGAGCGCGCTACATCTCGACGGAATCTACGAGGTTAACGCACCCGCCCCCCTTGCGGGGGCGGGCAGGGGTGGGGGGTCGCGCAGACCGGCGAAAGTGGTGAAGGCGCCATGCTCTCTGATTACGTATGACGGCGCGACCCCCTCCTTGATCCTCCCCCACAAGGGGGGAGGAAACGCTGCGGGGCGATCCGCGCATAAGCTCAAGAGAAGGCGCTAGACGCAAGTCCCTCACGTCACCGCGGACAGCGGCGCCGCCACCTCCTCGAGCGGCTTGCGCTCGGCGTTGATGGCGTACAGCCAGGCGATGATGGCGGCGGCGAACATCAGAAGAGCGGCGAAGAGGTAGCCGCCAAAGATGCTATT
>DATCEJ010000010.1:0-7549 GCA_036510135.1 Roseiarcus sp.
CTTGTCGCCGATCTCACCCACAAGGCAGGTCATATCGTCGATGAACCAAGGTGAATTCAGCGCGTTGACGCGGGCCCAAAGTCCGGTCGGGCCGAAGTCGATCGCCTTCGCCATCGCGATCAAGCCTTCCCGGGCCGCCGCCTTCGCCTCGATCGGAATCGCGTCCTCGAGGTTGCCGAGTATGACGTCGACCTGCCCGACAAGCTCGGCCGCTTTCGCACGCACCTTTTCATTGTGCGGCGGGATGAAATGAATCATGCGCTCAAGCCGCGAGGGAAGCTCGAGCAGCGGGCGAGGGGCCCCGATCGCCAGCGGATCGAAATACCGACGTGGGGCTTTCATGAGGCCGATCTTGCCCTGGGAGGTTCTAGGCGTCGGCATAGGGCGATTTCGTTTTCGCCGCAATTCGCCGGACGAGCGGAGCCGCAACAGGCCGCGGGGTCGCTTCCGTCGATCGGATGTCCGAAGATTCAGCCAGCTTTCGGTTGCCGGGACCGGCCGCCCGTAAACGTTACTTTCCGAATAGCGAAGGCCGTCACAGACAGCATGGCCCGCAATGGACCGCGCCCAAGCGCGGCGGCATTGGCAAACCCTCAAGGAGATTTTTCGGAGCCGGTTCAAGCGATTCGGGTTCGAAAATCCCCGAATCCAGGGCGATTTCCGAGCCCTAACAGCGATCGAGAGACGGCTCCCCCATTGGCGACGGCGTTTATGGAGTCATCGCGAGGCCTGGTTCGATGCGCCCGAAAGGGCGAAAAAGCGGCGCCGCCGCTGAGAAAAACTTTAGCATTTTGGCAAATCGTCCAAGACCCGTTAGTAGTACATAAACCCGCCCGTTGTTTGATGGCCCCAGTTTTCACCCGAGGCGCACGGTCTGACGCAGACTCGCGCGCTTCGACAAAATGTGGGGCCGTCCCCGTGACGACATTCGATTTTAATCGCCTGCTGCGTAATTGCCGCGGCAATGTCGCGATGATGTATGCGCTGGTCGCCCCGGTCCTTCTATTCGGCGGCGGAGCCGCGATCGACTATGGCCGGGCGGCGCAAATTCACACGAAACTGAACGCCGCGGCCGACGCCGCCGCGCTGGCCGCGCTGACGCCGGCGATGCTTGGGCAAAGCTCAAGCGTCGCCCAGGCCGCCGCCGTCTCCATGTTCAATGGTCTGACCGAGGGCATCCCGGGCGTCACCGCCCACGCGACGCAGGTGACCGTCACCGTAGCGGTCGGCGCCACCGCGCTCATACGCAACGTCTCAGTCAGCTACTCGTCCTCGGTCAACACCATCTTCGCTCAAGTGATCCACACACCCACGTTGCCGGTTTCGGGCTTCTCGCAGGCGAGCGCGCAGGCCCCGCCCAATATCGACTTCTACGTCCTGCTCGACAATTCGCCGTCGATGGCGCTGCCGTCGACGCAGGCCGGCATCACCCAGATGCAGAACCTGACGACGAAACAAACAACCGGAGGCTGCGCCTTCGCCTGCCACCAAGCCGGCACGAACACCAACTCGGACACGGCCGGCAACCCCTGCACCGACGGAACGACGCCAACCCTGAACGCGCCCCCGCCCTCGACGACCGCAGGCACGCTCTATTGCAAAACCAGCCACGGCACGCAGATCGACAACTACCAGCTCGCGCGCAAGAACAGCATCGCCCTCCGTTTGGACGAACTGAACAGCGGCGTTTCGACCCTGCTCCAAACCGCGTCGGCGACCGCCCAGTCGAACGTATTCGCGACCCCGCCGCAATATCGGTTCGCGATTTACTCGATGGACTCGCTCTGGTCGATCGGGCTCAGCCAGCTTTTGCCGCTGACCACCAACTATACCTCCGGCTGGACGAGCGCATCGGCCAATTTCGGCGTGATGGAGATGTATTCGAACAACAACAATTGCGCCAACGCGGCATGCTCTTCCAGCACGAGTTCGCCGGGCGGCGACGTCGGCACCAACTATGACGACTCTTTAGGCAAACTAAGCCAGGCGAGCTACGTCCCCAACCCCGGCAACGGCACCAACCAGAGCGGCGATAAGCCGCAGGAAGTGCTGTTCATCGTGACCGACGGCGTCGAGGACGAAAAAACCAGCAGCCGCATACAACAGGCGATCAACGATCTCGGCGGCGCTCCCGGCGGCAATACCTCCAGCACGAACTGGTGCACGACGATCAAGAACCGCGGCGTCAAGATCGCGATCCTCTATACCGACTATCTCGCCGTGCCGGCCAACAGCTGGTACGAGAGCTATATCGCCCCGATCCAATCGGACATTGGCCCCGCCCTGCAGGCCTGCGCCTCGCCCGGTCTGTTCTATGACGCGGCGATCGGGTCCGACCTCGGCCAAGCGCTGAACGCGCTGTTCGCGGCGATCACCCATTCCGGCCACTTGACCGAATAGGGCCTGCCCGACCAGGCAATGCCTGGATTTGACGGCTCGGAGCGAACCGGCGAGATCGCACGCCGTGCCTGCGCACAAGTTTTACGCGCGCGAGTGATTTCAGAGGCTTAACTGCTCTCTTGCGCGACTTTTTTCGTCCTCGAACAATTTCGTAACCGTGAAGCCGGGCAAATAAGCGAGCGGCGGAGCCGTCGGCGCGATTTTCCGGAAGCTCCCCAGGCTCGTTCGCGCCGGGCCGACATTGACGCCGTGGTCGAGGTTCAGCTCCCGCACCACTTTCACGAACGGCGCGATCGCCTTCAGGTCTCCCTGCTCCAGAGAAACGTCGGCGCAGCGCAACGCCCTGGTCAACCGCGCGATCTGGAGACGGGCATAATCCTCAGGCGCGTCGAGCCGCCGCTTCGCCAACCCTTGGCCGATGGCGCGACGGACCGCCGACGGGCTCGTCTTGGTATGGCTCGCGATCTGCTCGATGCCGTAGCCCGACACGAGCCGCGGCGTTGGGGGAATCGCTATCACGAGAAGCGACAGGGCGTCATTCGCTAGCTAGCCAGGACCCACGTGGCGACCCAGGATCCAGCGCCCAGATTGGCCCGTCCCGACTGATCTGGGCTCATCGCGAAGACATCCAAATGCAATTTGCTTTCGCGCGACCAAGCGCCTGGACATCGCCGCTCGCTTTGTGGGACGCTTGGCCGTAGACACCAAACTAAGGAAGGTCGAGGCGAACAACGAGCCAATGCGCGAATTACCAACCCCATCGTGTTTTCCGCCGGTTCTTCAGTTGAGCCACTCGGCAGCGGGCTACTTTGAGCGTGCCGGGACGAATTTTCCGGTAGCGGCATTTCCTGACGGCGGCCATAATGTTCACCATGACCGATCCCGTCGTCACTGATCTGACATTCGAAGCGGTTGAGCTCAAGGACGGAAACGGATGGTATGTGCGCTTGACGCGCCCGAATATGTTGCCGCAGCACATCGGCGATTTCAAAGCAGAAGCAGAAGCACGCGAGTGGATCGGCGCCAAGTCGGCGGAATGGCTTGAAAGATACGGGCCCAGCGAGCGCGCCTAGCACTCCCCAAAAGCCGACGCCGCGCTAACCAACGCGCGAAGCGCGATATCGACAGGTCAGGTTGAGGAAGAGGTCTGGAGCGCGCCTCAATACGGAGGCCTCTATCAAAGCGCAGCCCCTCGTCACAGTACGTGGATCGGGCTTGCGACGCGCGGGATCATGATGATCGAATCGTGCAGCGTGATCGCGCCGACCGAGAAATAGATTCCGGTCGGCTGGAACGGATAACTCACTTCCCCGAGAACGACATAATTGAGATTGGTCGTGTCGCAATTGCTGTTGGCGCCCGGGGAGGAGAAGGCCGCAGAGATGGACGGATCGACCGACATCTGTGTGCCCGTCGCGCGGGCGGTCCCATTGGCGTTTGCCCAACTGCCGCAGACCGTGCCGGTTGCGGTCCCGTTTCCATTGACCATGACCTGCACTTGCGACACCACGACTGAGGCGGCGCTGCCGTCGTAAGGGTAGAGGATCAGGTTCGGATAGGCGAGGATCTGGTTGAGCTCCGCCGCCGTAATCGTGGATGTGTTGACGTTGTTGGCCTGGGCAAAAATGTTGGAGACCGTGGTCGCGGCAAGCGTTACTTTGCGCTGCACGCTATAGGCCTGCCCGCCGTACACGACCAGGCTCATCAGCATCAAGGCCAACGGCAGGATCAGCGCCAGCTCGACGGCCGCCAGGCCTTTGGCGTCGGCGAGGAACGCGAACCATCGGCGGAGGGAGCGCGGGATCCGGGCTGTCCCAATCATGACTGGGGCTCGACGCGGAATACCTGGGTCGAGGTCATCAGCATTTTGCCGTTCCCCATGTTCGAAAAGTTAAGGCCGAGCGGGCCGCCGTAGACTGGCCACGGATACATGACCACGAGCAACATGTCGGTGCCCGCGGCGCCGGCGTTGGCGCCGACATCGACTGTGGGCGTGCCGACAAGGTTTCCGTGTGAGTCGAATGTCGGCAAGAGCGTGCTGATATTCGTCGTGCCCGTGGGCATAGGCTCGAGTTCGACTGTTATCTGCCCGCAGCTGAAAAGCGCGGTGAGCTGATTGCAGATTTCAGTTTTGAATTGCGCGGCGGTCAGCGTCGAGGTCTGATTGGTGAGAACGACCCTTGCCGCCGCTTCCGCTCCACTTTCGAAGAACGCCTTGACCAGGAAGATCGACCCCGCCTGCAGGGTGGCGAGCACGACGCCGATGAAAATGGGAAAGACCAAAGCGAATTCGACCGCCGGCGAGCCGGCCTCGTCACCGGCGAGCTTTCGCGCCAAGCGACGCGCGCCAGGGAAGAATTTGCTCGCTGAACTCATCGTTGTCGCACCCTCGGTTTGACGGAGGAATCCTGCGCGCCAAGGCCTTACTTCAGTCTTATCCCCGATGTGGAATTTTGATGAAGATGCGAGCCAATGGCGCGTGAAATCGGAAGGAATACGATCTTCCGCTATTAACGTTGTGCGAGTGCTAAAATAATCCCACAACCGGCGCGTCGCGAGAGTCCCCCACTCGCTCCTCCGCGCACGTTGCGCGTTCTGCTCGTCGCGCCCGGGCCGTTTGAGCCGTGACTGACTGAGGCGGCGTGAAACGGAAGCGAAGTCTCTTGATCCTCTGCCGCATGACTTAACCGGCGTAGAAGATCTCCCCCGAAGCGAACGATATCTCCCAGTATATACAACGCTAAATCATTGCAGCTCAGGTCAAGCCTGAGTACTTTCGCTTGGCCTAAGCCGTCGCGTTAGGGAGGCGCGGGATGATGATTCCTCACGAGCCTTGGCTCGTGGCTCTTTCCATCGCCATCGCCATTCAAGGCAGCTTCGTCGGCCTGTCGCTTGCGCGCGGAATCGACTCTACCGAAGGCTTCCGCCGAAGGCTCGTCATCGCTGGATCTGCGATTACGCTCGCGACCGGCGTCTGGTCGATGCACTTCGTCGCCATGCTCGCCGCAAATTTCCCGAGCGCGGTCGACTATCTCGTGCTGCCGACCCTGATCTCCTTCCTGATTTGCGTCATTGTGGTCGGGGTCGGCATTTATGCCGCGCACATGCCCGGGGCGCCGGCGTTTCGGATCGGCACGGGCGCCCTGGCGATGGGCCTCGGCGTCAGCCTCATGCATTATGTTGGCATGTCGGCGGTGCATCTGGCCGGACCGACGTCGTACGTTCCTTCCTATGTGGTCGCATCCATCGCCGTGTCGATCGCGGCCAGCGCCTTTGCTTTATGGACGATCGACAGCCGGCCGACCCGTCCACGGCTGTTCCTCGGCGCGATCGCGCTCGGCCTGGCGATTTCCGGAATGCACTACACAGCAATGGCCGGAATGCGCCTGGACCCGCTGTGCTACGATGTTTCGCGTTTCATCGGCGCCGAGTCGGCGCTGTCGCGCAACACGCTGGCGCTGCTCGCCACGGTCGTTGCGTTCGGCGTGTCCGGCGCCTTTCTTCTCTCGCTCGTGCCGGATGCGAGCGCGCCCCGAGGCGCCGCGCCCGCACCGGCGGAGGCCGGATCGCAACCCGTTCCGACCGCGGCGGTGGGTCTCGCGCCCGCGCCGTTCCAAGCGCTGCCGGCCGCCGAGCCGCCGCCCGCCGCTCCGTCCGGTGGGCGGGCCGCCTCGATCCGGGTCGAGAAGGACGGGCGCGCGCGAGCCATCGCCGTCGGCGACATCTATGCAATCCGCGCCAACGCGCACTACACTTATGTCCACGACGGCGAGAACGAATATTTCTGCGCGCTCTCGATCAGCGCGGTCGAAGCGCGCCTCGATCCGAAGGCGTTCTTGCGGGTTCATCGCAGCTACATCGTCTCGGTCGATCGCATCGCGCGGGTCAGGCGGGCAGGCGAAGCCGGCATAGCCGAACTCGGATTGCCGGTGCGCTGCACCATCCCGATCGCGCGCGCCCACTACCGTCAGGTCAAGCTTCGGATCGGCGCGCTCGCCGGCTGAGGCAGCGGCAGGAGCATGAAATACGTCATAGGCCTTGACGCATTTCGTGCGCAGAACCCGCTGTCGGCGCCATTTCTCCCGCGTCCGTTCATCCGTCATTGATTAGGTGGCCTACGTAGCCGAGCCTCGACTGCTCGACCTGCGTGAATGGCGCCCGTGAGCCGCGAGCCAGAAGCACGTTCGCGCCATTCGATGGGAGGACGTCTTGATCCCCGGATCCTTCGAGTATCATCGGCCGGCCAATCTCTCCGAAGCGGTCGCGCTCCTGGGCCAGCTCGATTCCGACGCGCGCGTCATCGCCGGCGGCCACAGTCTCATCCCGATGATGAAACTGCGCCTCGCCATGCCGAGCCATCTCATCGACCTCGCAAGCATCCCGGAACTGAAGGGGGTGCGTCTCGAGGGAGGCGAGATCGTCATCGGCGCGATGACCACCCAGCACGAGATCATCGGCAGCGAATTGCTGGCGCAGCACGCCCCGATCCTGCGCGAAACGGCCGAAGTGATCGCCGATCCCCAGGTGCGTTATCTCGGCACGATCGGCGGCAATGTCGCCAATGGCGATCCCGGAAACGACATGCCGGCGCTGATGATGACGCTTGGCGCGACTTATGTCCTGCGAGGCGCGGGCGGCGAGCGCCGCGTTGCCGCGCGCGACTATTACCTCTCGCCATATGAAACCGCCGCCGAGCCCGGCGAGGTGCTCGCAGCGGTCCGTGTTCCCTTGCCCCCCGCGGGTCACGGCTGGGCGTACGAGAAGCTCAAGCGCAAGGTCGGCGATTACGCGACCGCCGCCGCGGCGGTGATCCTGACCGTCTCGGGGGGCGCAATCGCGAGCTGCGCCATCAGCCTGACCAACGTCGCCGGAACGGCGCTCTTCGCCGCCGACGCGGCCGCCTCGGTCGTCGGGACCGCGCTCGACAAGCCAACCCTCGCGCGAGCAGCGGCCGCCGCGACGGCGATCGCGAAGCCCGCCGCCGACGGACGCGGCTCGGCTGAATATCGCGCCAAGATGGCGGGCGTCATGACCGCGCGAGCGCTGACCCGCGCCTTTGCGCGCGCAAGATCCTGAAAGGCTTCGCCATGTCGCTCACCAACGTCAGCATGACGATCAACGGGAAGTCGATGTCCGCCGCCGTCGAGCC
>DATCEJ010000011.1:0-11893 GCA_036510135.1 Roseiarcus sp.
ACCCAGCGTCGTGAGATCAATTAATCAGGCGGGTGGCTTGGTGGCAACGGACAAGGGGCTACTCATTGAGGTGGTGAAACCCATGAAGTCCGTAATCATAATATCTGCTACCAAGCCTGATCCTAGCCGCGTGGCTAAGGCCTATGGCGACATCGGATCGATGAATCTGCAATCACCCAAACGCCTCGTCGTGGAGGGTGATTGGGGGTGGTTTGCGATCGGAATAGACGACGAACTTGAAGGTGAGTTCTCCGACGCTGAACGAGCAAGAATAGCGCAGCTTGTCGCTGAGCCGGTCTATGCTCGGCTTGAATACAGCAGCTCGCCCGCAGCGGATTTGGCGATCAAAGCTAATGCCGGCGACGGCCGGGATGCTGATCGACAACGATCACGGGGTGCTTAGGCCGATCGAGGAGGTTGCGAGACCTGATCCACACGGAGATGAGTGGCAAACGAGTTCGGTCTAGGAAGATCGGCATGAGCTTGACGGACGCCAGCACCATCGACCTTGTAACCCGACTGCCGGGCGAACCAGCCCGCGCGGCGTTACTGATATACGGGCGATGCAACGGTTTCGAAGTGTGAAGACGCTGCAAAAATTCAGTTCAGTTCACGCCCGGTCCACAATCATTTCAATCAGGAGCGGTATCTCGTCACCCGGCAGGTTTACAAATAGAGACGCTCGATCGCATTGGCGGAGTGGCGCGCCCCTTGTAGGGTAGGCGTCGCTTGCGAGAGGGCTGTCACCCCTACCCGTCGGCGATGTCGTTACTTTGACGACGCCCTTCTGGAGCAAAGCCGCCCGAGCGCGAGCGCCTCTACCTCAGCGACGCATTGATCCCGGCGAGTGCTTTTGACCCTGGGCAAAGTTCGCGCTCCGACAGCTCGTTGAGCGGCCGGTCGGCGGTGCCAAGAACCTCGTGCAGTTCGTTAGCTTCGTCCTCGATATAAATGAGGCCGGTGGCGATCTCGCGGGCAATACGGGCGCGCTCCAGCGTGGCGAGCGCCGCGAACCGGTCGCGGCAATCGTGATTCGCGTCGAGCTTGCGCAACACGACGGTCGAGCCGTCGTGCATCGTCACCGCCTGGCTTCCGCCTTCGGCGTAGTCCACCTCGATTGGCTCCCGCCCCATGATAACGTCGAGCGCGTTCACGGCGATATTGTGCTCGCGTACATAGTCGAAGCTCTTGGTCGAGCCAATGTGGTTGTTGAACGTGACGCAAGGCGAGATGACGTCGATGAACGCCGCGCCCTTATGCTCGAACGCGGCTTTGATGAGCGGCACCAGTTGCAACTTGTCGCCGGAGAAGCTGCGCGCGACGAACGAGGCCCCAAGCCCGATCGCCATGCCGACGAGATCGATCGGCTGGTCGAGCGCGCCCGCGCCCTTCTTGCTCTTTGAACCGCGGTCGGCGGTGGCCGAGAACTGTCCCTTGGTCAGCCCGTACACGCCGTTGTTCTCCACGATATAAACCATGTTGACGCCCCGCCGCATGGAATGGGCGAACTGGCCGAGTCCTATCGAAGCGGTGTCGCCGTCACCGGAGATGCCGAGATAGATGAGGTCGCGGTTGGCGAGGTTGGCGCCGGTCAGCACAGAGGGCATGCGCCCGTGCACCGAGTTGAAGCCGTGGCTCTGGCCGAGCATGTAGGTTGGCGTCTTGGAGGAGCAGCCGATGCCGCTCAACTTGGCGATTCGGTGCGGCGGCAGGCTCAATTCGAAGCAGGCGTGGATGATCGCCGCGCTGATCGCATCGTGTCCGCACCCGGCGCAGAGCGTCGACATCGACCCTTCGTAGTCGCGGCGGGTGTAGCCAAGCTCGTTGACGGCGGTGGAGGGGTGATGAAACTTCGGCTTGCCGAGATAAGTCACGAAACGCGCTCCAACGTTTGCGCCGAAGCCGGGCGCCGCAATCGGCTGGCGATTTCCCGGACAATGAAACGGGCGGTAATCGACATGCCGCCAAAATGAAGGATCGAAACGAGCTGCGCCGGCGCGAGCCCGAGATCGGTCATCATGAGGGTGCGCATCTGGGCGTCGCGGTTCTGCTCGACGACGAACACTTGCTCATGCTCGCGGACGAATTCGCCAATTTCGAGCGCGAGCGGGAAGGCGCGAATGCGCAGCGTGTCGACATGAAGGCCGTCGCGCGCGAGAAGCGCCTGAGCCTCGTCCATCGCCGGCGCGGTCGATCCGTAGTGGATGATTCCGACCCGCGTCGGCTTGGCCGCGGGCTTCAGTACCGGGCGCGGCAGGAGGCTGCGGGCGGTCTCAAATTTGCGTAAGAGGCGCTCCATATTGTCGACGTAGGGACCCGATTCCTCGGTGTAGCGGGCGAAGCGGTCACGGCTGGTGCCCCGAGTGAAAAAGGCGCCGCGCGTCGGATGCGTGCCGGGCAAGGTGCGGTAAGGAATGCCGTCGCCGTCGACGTCATTGTAGCGGCCGAATTCGCGCGCCGTTTCGAGCTCCTCGCCGCTTAGCACTTTGCCGCGATCGTAGGCGCGCGTGTCGTCCCAGCGGAATGGCGCGGTGAGATGCGCGTTCATCCCGATATCGAGATCGAGCATGACGAACACCAGCGTCTGCAACCGCTCGGCGAAATCGAACGCGCTCGCGCCGAATTCGAACGCCTCGCCCGGCCCGTCGGGAATCAACAGCACATGCTTGGTGTCGCCGTGCGATGCGAAGGCTGCAGCGAGAAGGTCCGACTGCTGGGTGCGCGTCGGCATGCCCGTGGACGGCCCGCCGCGCTGAACGTCGAACAACACCACTGGAACCTCGGCGAAATAGGCGAGGCCGAAGAACTCCTGCATCAATGAAATGCCAGGACCGGAGGTGGCGGTGAAGGCGCGCGCGCCGTTCCAGCCGGCGCCGACCGCAACGCCGATCGCGGCGATCTCATCCTCGGCCTGGACGATGGCGTAATTCTTCTTCCCCGTCGTGGGATCGATCCGGTGGCGTGCGCAATTGCCTTCGAACGCTTCGGCGAGCGAGGTCGAGGGCGTGATCGGATACCAGGCGCAGACCGTCGCCCCGCCATAGACCGCGCCCAAGCCCGCGGCGAAATTGCCCTCGACCAGAATGCGGTCGCCGGCGGCGTCGCTACGCCGGACGCGAACGGCCAGCGGACACTGAAAGCGGGACTGCGCGTCGTCGTGGCCGATCTTGAGCGCCTTCAAGTTGGCGTCAATCAGCTTGTCCTTGCCTCTGAACCGCTCGCGCAGCAGCGTCTCGATGACGCCAAGTTCGATGTCCAGCAGCGCCGCGAGCGCGCCGACATAGACGATGTTCTTGTAAAGCTGGCGCTGTTTGGGGTCCGAATATTCTGCTGTGCAGATCTCGGTCAGGGGCATGCCAAGGACCGCGATGTCATCGCGGGTCAACAGGTGCGCGATCGGCCGGGTCGAATCGTAGAAGAGGGCGCCGCCGGGTTCGATCGCGGCCAGATCCTGCACGAAGGTCTGCGGGTTCATGGCGACCAGAATGTCGGCGCCGCCGCGCGCGCCTAAGAAACCTGCTTCGCTGACCCGCACTTCATACCAGGTCGGCAGGCCCTGGATGTTCGAAGGGAAGATGTTGCGCGGCGCGATCGGCACGCCCATGCGCAGGATCGAACGCGCGAACAGGAGATTGGCGCTTGCCGATCCCGAGCCGTTGACGTTGGCGAACCGAATGACGAAGTCGTTTACAGCTGCGATCGGCATGTGTGTCCGGCTTGCGCCATCTCGATTGTGAACTTCATCATGTCCCAGGCACCGGTCGGGCAACGTTCGGCGCACAGGCCGCAATGCAGGCAGAGATCCTCGTCCTTGACCATGACCCGCCGGGTCTTCACCGGCTCCGAGACATAGATCGCCTGGGAAAGATTGAGTGCGGGGGCAATGAGCGAACAGCGCAGCTCATCTTCGGCCGCGTTGCGCACGAACGAGATGCAATCGATCGGGCACACATCGACGCAGGCGTCACACTCGATGCACAGAGGGCCTGAAAAGACAGTTTGAACATCGCAGTTGAGGCAACGTTGCGCTTCGCCCAAAGCCTGCTTCAGGTCGAAGCCGAGCTCGACCTCGGTCTGGATGTTCTGGAGCGCGATCGCGTTCTCGACATGGGGAACCTGAAACCGGCGATCGAGGGTGATCGCGTTGTCGTATGACCATTCGTGGATGCCCATCTTCTGGCTCACGAGATTGGTCAAAGGATCGGGCCGGGCGCGGGGATCCTCGTCGCGGCAGAAGGCGTCGATTGAGATCGCGGCCTCATGGCCGTGCGCAACCGCGGTGATGATGTTCTTGGGGCCAAAGGCGGAGTCGCCGCCGAAGAAGACGTTTGGCTGGCTTGACTGGAAAGTCACTGGGTCGACGGCGGGCAGGCCGTCGCGGCCGAAGGTCAGGCCAACGTCGCTTTCGATCCAGGGAAACGCGTTTTCCTGGCCAACCGCAATCAACACATCGTCGCATTCGACAAAAACGTCCGGCTCGCCGGTGGCCATGAGGACACGACGCCCGCGTTCGTCTTTCTTCGCCGCCATTGTCTCGAATATGACGCCGGTCAGCCGGTCAGCAGCATGTATGAACGCCTTGGGTGCAAGGAAATTCATTATCGCGACGCCTTCGCGCATCGCGTCATCTTTTTCCCACGGCGAAGCCTTCATCTCGTCGAAGCCTGAGCGCACGACGACCTTCACCTCGGCGCCGCCGAGGCGACGCGCCGTCCGGCAACAATCCATCGCCGTGTTGCCGCCGCCCAGTACGACCACGCGCTGGCCGATCGACGAGATATGGCCAAACGAAACGCTCGCCAGCCAGTCGATGCCGATGTGGATGCGGCTTGCCGCTTCGCGGCGACCTGAGATGTCGAGGTTACGCCCACGCGGCGCGCCGCAACCGACAAAGATGGCGTCGTAGCCTTCGTCCATGAGCCGCTTAAGGCTGTCGATGCGCCGTTGCGCGATAAATTGGCCGCCGGTCGACAGAGCGTAGCCGACCTCCTCGTCGATCACTTCGTCGGGCAGCCGAAATTTTGGAATCTGGCTGCGCATCATGCCGCCGGCGCGGGTGTCGGAATCGAACACGACGACCTCGTAGCCGACCGCGGCCAGATCGCGCGCGACCGTCAATGACGCTGGTCCGGCGCCGACGCAGGCTACGCGCTTGCCGTTTCGCTCGACCGGCGCACCCGGCAGGAGCGCTGCGATGTCGTGCTTGTGATCGGCGGCCACCCGCTTCAGCCGGCAAATCGCGACGGGCTGCTCCTCGAGACGTCCTCTGCGGCAGGCGGGCTCGCAAGGACGGTCGCATGTGCGTCCCAGAATGCCCGGGAACACATTCGACTTCCAATTGATCATGTACGCGCTGTCGTAGTCGCCCGCGGCGATCTTCCGGATGTATTCGGGGACCGGGGTATGCGCCGGGCACGCCCACTGACAATCGACCACCTTATGGAAATAACTCGGGTCCGAGATGTCCGTCGGTTGCACGCCCGCTTTTCCTCCCGCCCGTTCCCTGGGCGCCAACTGGTCAGAATCCATTGTTAAGCCCATCCTGAGGCAAAACGTTTAAAATTGGATGGGGAGGCCGACAAAAGGTCGTGAACGCGGTATTTCATCGCCATTTTTGCATCAACTGAGCCGCGCGAACCGCGCAAAGCGCTCAAATTGCCTCCCTAATGCGCGGCCATGTATCCGAAAGCCGGTAGTCTGAAGGCCACGGCTCGGCTGGAGACAGCATATACTGGCTGACGCCGGTAATCCAGGCCCTTCCAGAAACACCCGGGATGATGGCGGGCCCGCGCCGCCGTTATGTCGCGACGACCGACAGCGACCACGATCAGCCGATCCATCCCAATCGCGCCAAGGACCTGACAATTGACGGCCCTGACCAGCTCTGGGTCGCGGACATAACCTACGTCGCCATCCAGGATGGCTTCGCCTATGTCGCGGCGATTCTCGACGCCTGGTCACGCAAGGCGGTCGGCTATGCGATCAGTCGCTCAATCGACGTCCGCCTGACGCTTGCCGCGCTCAACGCAGCAATCGAGCGACGAAGGCCGCCACTGGGGTGCGTCCATCACACCGATCGCGGTTCCCAATCCGCTGCGCAGGGCTATCGGGAAGTTTTGCTTCGCCACGGCCTCGTCGGCTCAATGGACCGGCGCGGAAATCCCTACGACAACGCCAAGGCCGAGAGCGCATGAAGACGCTCAAGGTCGAAGCCGTCTATCCGATGGCCTACGAAACCTTCGGCGATGCCGCCCAGGACCTCCCGCGGTTCATCGACGAGGTCTCCAACGCTCGCCGTCTCCATTCCGCCCTGGGCTATCTCAGCCCGCAACAGTTCGAGGACGGCAATCCCCGGCCTACGGTCAAATCGGCAGCCTGACCATCGTCCGGCTCAAAGGGCCCACTCCAGTCCTTGACAAGCCGCCGGATCCGCTCGATCATTTGCATACAAACATCCCGACGTGTGAGCCGCTCGCATGTACGCTCGACCTTCGGACCTCAACGACGCGCTGGGGTTATTGGCCGAAAGCAGCGCACGCGTCATCGCCGGAGCGACTGACGTTTTTCCCGGCGCGGGCGAGCGTCCGTTGCAGGGGGACTATGTCGACGTTTCTAACATATCCGCGCTGCGCGGTGTGCGCGTCGACAGCGCCATCGTACGCATCGGCGCGACGACGACGTGGAGCGATATCGTGGCGGCCGATCTGCCGCCGGCCTTCGACGCGCTGAAGGTCGCCGCGCGAGACGTTGGCGCTGTTCAGATCCAAAATCGAGGCACGATCGCCGGAAATCTTTGCAACGCGTCACCTGCCGCCGATGGGGCGCCGCCTCTACTCATCCTCGATGCCGAAGTGGAGCTCGCCTCCCAGCGTGGGACTCGCCGTCTCGCGCTCGATGTTTTTATCAACGGCGCCCGACGCACCTTACTGGCGCCTGACGAAGTGATGACTGCGATCGTAACGCCTCTGCCCTCCCCGACTATGCGGTCGGCCTTCTTCAAACTTGGCAGCCGGCGCTATCTCGTGATTTCAATCGTGATGGTCGCCGTCGCGCTCGACGTCGTCGAGGGGATTGTGCGCGACGCGCGGATCGCCGTCGGCGCCTGCTCCGCGGTCGCCCAGCGGATGAGGCAAGCGGAGCGTCGTCTGATTGGCGCGCCTGCGTCATCGGGTCTCGGACGGTCGATAGAGTCGGACGACCTTGCGCAGCTGTCTCCGATTGACGACATCCGCGCGAGCGCGGACTATCGGCGTGACGCTGCGTTGACGTTGCTGAGGCGAGCGATCGACGCTTGTGCGCTTCGCCAGACTGGAGGCGTCGTCTAATGCTCGAACGCTCGCCCGGCGTCTCGTTGACCCTCAACGGGAAGTCGGCGCGCCTTTCCGGTTCCCCGCTCGAACGCCTCAGTCACGTCCTGCGCGAGCAATGCGGCCTGACGGGCGTCAAGGTCGGCTGCGACGCCGGCGATTGCGGAGCCTGCACGGTGCTGATCGACGGCGAGGCGGTTTGCGCCTGCTTGACCGCCGTTGGGCAGACGGAAGGGCGTTCGGTTGAAACGATCGAGGGCCTCAGCGACGACGAGGCGATCGTCGCGCAGTTGCGCGCCGCTTTGCACGCGCATGGCGCCGCGCAATGCGGCGTTTGCACGCCAGGTGTCCTCACCTCCGCGGTCGGGTTGCTACGACGGGAGGCCCGGCCCAGCGAAAAGGCGATCCAGAACGCGCTCGCGGGCGTGCTGTGCCGCTGCACCGGTTATCGAGCCATTCTCGACGCCGTGAAGGAGGCGCACCAGTTCGGCGCTCGCGACGTTGCTGAGCTGCCTCAAGAGACGGCAGTTGGGCGGCGCATCCCTCGCCTCGACGGCGCCCGCAAACTCTCGGGCGCCGAAATCTTCGGCGCTGACGAATGGCCGGCCGAGGCGCTGACGGCGCGTGCGGTCCGATCACCTCACGCGCACGCCTCGTTCGTTCTCGGCGACGTCGAGGCGTTTCAGCGCGCTCATCCCGGTATCGTCGCCGTCTTCATCGCCAGGGATGTCCCAGGCAGCAATTGCTATGGCGTGATTGCGCCTTTCGCGGACCAGCCGGTGCTCGCGGAGAGCCTCGCCCGCTTTCGCGGCGAGGCGGTCGCGCTGGTGGTCGGCGACAGTGAGACGATGCGCGATCTCGACCTTGCGACGTTTCCCGTGACCTGGAGCCCGCGGCCCGCTCTCACGACGCTCGAAGAGGCGCTCGATGATGGCGCCGAGCGTATTCACCCGCGTCGCGCTCATAACATCCTGACGACCGGATGGGTGGCGCGCGGCGATGTCGCTGCGGGCCTCGCCGCAGCGGACATTGTTGTCGAAGGCGCTTTCGAGACAGGTTTCGTCGAACACGCCTACATCGAGCCCGAGGCGGGCTTTGCTCGCCGTGTCGGCGACCGCATCGAGATCCAGGCCTGCACGCAGGCGCCCTATATGGATCGCGACGACGTTGCGAAGATCCTTGGAATCGAACCCGACCGGGTGCGGATCATCCCGACGGCGGTCGGCGGTGGTTTTGGCGCGAAGCTCGATCTGTCCGTTCAGCCTTTCATCGCACTCGCCGCCTGGCTGCTCGATCGTCCCGTCCGCATGGTTTATTCGCGCCGCGAATCGATCATGACGACGACGAAGCGCCATCCGGCGCGCATGGTCGCAAAGATCGGCGCGATGCGCGACGGGCGTCTCGCGGCGATGGACTTCTCAGCCGATTTCAACACCGGCGCCTACGCCTCATGGGGCCCAACGGTCGCCAATCGCGTGCCGGTCCACGCCTCCGGCCCCTACCGGATGCCACATTATCGCGCGCGGGCGCGCGCCATCCACACGCATCTCGTGCCCGCGGGCGCCTTTCGCGGCTTCGGCGTGCCGCAGAGCGCGATCGCGCAGGAGCAACTCTACGACGAGCTTGCGCTTCGTCTGAATATCGACCCGCTCGAGTTCCGTATCCTCAACGCGCTTGGCGCGGGCGAGCCGACTGTCACCGGCCAGATCTTCGCGGACGGCATGGGCTTCAAAGCGTGCCTCGAGGCCATGCGCCCCCATTGGATTGAGGCGCGCGCCGCAGCGGTGCGACACAACGCCGAGGCTCGAGGCCCCATCAGGCGCGGCGTCGGGGTCGCTGGCATGTGGTACGGCTGCGGCAACACCTCGATGTCGAATCCCTCGACGATGCGCCTCGGCCTCAAACCCAATGGCCGCTTTGCTCTGTTCCAGGGCGCGGTCGATATCGGCCAGGGCTCGAATACCGTCATCGCGCAGATTTGCGCGGACGCACTTCGCGCGCCGATCGACCAGATCGATCTGATGCCGGCGGACACCGACATGACGCCGGACTGCGGCAAGACCTCCGCCTCGCGGCAGACCTTCGTTTCGGGCAACGCAGCCGCTCTCGCAGGGCGCGCGATGAGGCGTGAGCTCTTGCGTCTCGCCAACGTCGGCGAGGACGCGAAGCTCCGTTTCGAGACCGGCGCAGTGGTCATCGCGGATTCCGCCGGCGAGCGGCGCATTGAGCTCGCGGCCTTAGCCCTCAACGCCGCTGGTTTCGTGGCGGAGGTCGTCGAGACGTTCGATCCGCCGACGACGCCGCTCGACGAGAATGGGCAGGGCGATCCTTACGCCGTGTTCGGCTCGGGCGCGCATATGGCGGAGATCGAAGTCGACGTGGAGCTCGGGCGTGTCAAAGTCCTGCGCCTCGTTTGCGCGCACGATGTTGGCCGGGCTATCAATCCGACGCTGGTCGAAGGCCAGATCGAGGGCGGCGCGGCGCAGGGCCTCGGCCTCGCGTTGATGGAGGAGTTCTTCCCCGGAAAGGGCGAGAACCTGCACGACTATCTGATCCCGACGATCGGCGACATGCCGCCAGTCGAATGCATCCTGATCGAGGACGGCTCCTCTGTCGGCCCGTTCGGGGCCAAGGGCATCGGCGAGCAGGCGTTGATTCCGACGGCGCCTGCGATTTTCAACGCCATCCATCACGCGACCGGCGTACGAACCCATCGCGCGCCCGCGACCCCGGACCGCGTGCGCCAGGCGATCCTAACAGCCGCCGGAATTCCGACGTGACCGAGGCCGACGACAAGATCCGCTGCGACGCCTGTCCGGTCCTATGCTACATCCGGCCGGGGATGACGGGCGCCTGCGACCGCTACGCGAACCGTGATGGTCAGTTGGTGCGGGTCGATCCGCATGTGCTGCTCGACCGGACGTTAAGCGAAGGCGGGAAGGTCGTGCCATTCGTCAATGCCGAGGCCGCCTGGAGCGGCGACATCCTCCGGCGACCCGTTCCGCTGGTCACCGCCGTCGGCGCCGGCACCACCTATCCCGACTATAAGCCCGCCCCCTTCATCGTTTCCTCCAAGGTCGATGGAGTCGACATGGTGACGGTCGTCACCGAGGGCATCTACAGCTATTGCGGCGTGAAGCTCAAAATCGACACTGACCGTCATCTCGGCGCCGAATGTGCAATCGTGCGCGCCGAGGGCGAGCCAGTCGGCCATGTGACGACTGGCGAATATGGTTCGCAGATGCTCTCGCTTGGCGGCGTCAATCACCTCACCCACGGCGGCAAGAAAGAGGGCCGCGTCACCTGTGACACTCTGCTCAATCTTTGCAACGGCAAGGCCGTCGAGCTTGTCGTCGACGGCGGCGCGAGCGTGATCGTGCAGGCTGGCCGCGCGCCGATCATCAATGGCAAGCTTGAGGAGCGCATGCGGGTCGGCTGCGGCTCGGCGACGATCGGCATGTTCGCCAAGCAATGGGGCGACAAGGTCGATGAAGTGGTTGTCGTCGACGATCACATCACCGGTGTCTTGTCCGAGCATCAGGCGGGCAAGCTGCTCGGCATGCGCGACACCGGCATCAGGATGAAGGGGCGCCGCTCGACGCCGGGCCGTTATTTTCATGTCGCCGAGCCTGGAACCGGCTGGGGCGGAACGAATGTCTCCGATCCGCTCGATATCGTCGCGGGCTTTAATCCGAAGGTGGCGCGAGCTGGCCTGACGATGCTGATGGTCTCGACGACCGGCGAGCAGCACGCCTTCTATAGGCTCGACGAGGATCTGCGCCCGATCCAGGCGGAACTGCCGGAAGCCTTGCGCGAATCGGTCGAGCGCATCAGCGAGAACTGCGAGCCGGCGCTCTGCTCGGTCCTCTTCATGGCGGGCGCCGGAGGTTCGCTGCGCGCCGGCGTAACGGAGAATCCCGTTCGGCTCACGCGTTCGGTGCGTCAGGCGCTGACGACCGTGACCGCGGGCGGAGTTCCGGTCACCGTATGGCCGGGCGGCGGCATCACCTTCATGGTCGACGTCACGCTGTTGCCCGAGAATTCCTTCGGCTACGTTCCGACGCCCGCGATTGTCGCGCCGATCGAATTCACCTTGCGCCTTGACGATTACGCGGCGCTCGTCGGCCATGTCGACGAGGTGCGGCCGCTCGAGGAGGTGGTCGCCGAGCGCGCCCAGCGCCCGAACGCTATCTTCGCCAACGGCTCGGTCGCGCGCCCCGTCAATGCAAGGCGCAAGGCATGAGGACGCCGCCGCAGCAACGACGTCTTACCGATGGGCGTCTGCATCTGCACGATGGACCAATCGACCTCATCGTCGAAGCCTTTGGCGAGACGAGCGCCGTCGAAGACGCCTATTCCGCGGCGTGGCTCCGCTTCGCAACCATCCTCGACGAGCTCTGTTCGGAGCTGCCTCTGCTGCGGGCGGACCCCCGCGGCGCCCAGGCCCCGCGGGGCGCGGTTGCGCGTCGAATGGCGGCGGCGGTCGGGCCGTTCCGAGCGCGGCGCTTCCTCACACCGATGGCCGCGGTTGCCGGCGCTGTGGCCGAAGAGATTCTCGAGGCCATGACGACTGGGCGAAAGCTGGC
>DATCEJ010000012.1:0-5756 GCA_036510135.1 Roseiarcus sp.
ACGCCACTGAGGCATACTCCACTACGGTGACCTTGGCGGCGGGATTGCCGAGGCTCATGTCATCGGGCACGGGGCCGGAGTCGACTTTGGCGTTGCCGCGATCGCCGCAGGCTGCCAACGCCGGTGCAAAGAGTCCCAGCAGCGCTAGGCGCCGCGTCACGATCGGCATGGTCGGTTGTTCCTCAAACGTCGGTTCGCTTTCTCGTCGCCGAGATGCGCGTCCGGATCAACCGTTTTGATCAGCATTTGACAACCGGTGGTTGGGGGGCGAGACGCGAGCCGGGACATTCCTCCGGAAAGACATCGCATGCATCACCTGTTTCTGGGCGCGGCCGTCGCCGTTCTCACGATCGCGGCCCCGCTCGCGACGTTGGCGGCGGGACGTGGGCCGTTCGACGCGCCCAGCGCCTTGCCGCTGCACGCGCCTCAATTCGATCAGATCAAGGACGCCGATTTCCGACCGGCCATGGAAGAGGCGATGACTCGCGAGCGGGCCGAGATCGAAGCTATCGCCAACGATCCGGCGGCGCCCACGTTCAAAAATACAATCCTGGCCATGGAACGTTCAGGCCGGATGCTCGATCGGGTCACTAGCGTGTTCTTCGCTCTCGCCGGGGCCAATACCAACGACACCCTGGAAAAGCTCGAGGCCGAGGAAGCCCCCAAACTGTCTGCCATCCAGGACGGAATCTATCTCAATCCAAAGCTTTTCGCCCGGGTGCGGGCGATCCATGAGGCGCGCGAGCATCTCGGCCTCGATCCCCAATCCGTTCAACTCATCAAGGTCACCTACGATGCGTTCGTCCATGCCGGGGCTACGCTCTCGTCCGCCGACCGCACGAAGCTCACCGCGATCAACGCCACGCTCGCGACGCTATCGACAGCGTTCCAGCAGAAGCTGCTGGCCGCGACCAAAGCCGGCGGCCTGGTGGCGGATAGCGAAGGCGCGCTCTCCGGTCTGACCCCCACTGAATTGGCCGTGGCGAGCTCGGCGGCGAAGGCCCGCGGGCTTGATGGCAAGTGGGTGATCCCGCTGCAGAACACCACCCAACAGCCGGCGCTGCAATCCCTCTCGGTGCGCGCAACTCGGCAGGCCCTGTTCGACCGATCCTGGACGCGTACCGAAAAAGGCGACGCCAACGACACGCGGGCGACCGTCCTGGAGATTGCCAGCCTTCGCGCGAAAAAGGCGGCGTTGCTCGGCTATTCGGACTTTGCCTCTTACAAACTTGAGGACCAGATGGCCCGTACGCCGGCCGCGGTGGAGGCGTTCGTGCGCCAGCTTGTCGGTCCCACCAGGGCGCGCGCCGCGGTCGAGGCGGCCGACATCCAGGCCCAGATCGACAAGGATGGCAGCGGATTCAAACTCGCCCCCTGGGATTGGGAACGCTATTCCGATGAGGTGCGCAAAGCGAAATACGATCTCAACGACGACGAGATCAAACCCTACTTCGAACTCTACAATGTGCTCGAAAATGGCGTCTTCTATGCCGCCAATCAGCTCTACGGGGTGACGTTCAAGGAACGTCGCGACCTTCCCGTCTATCAACCGGACGTGAAAGTGTTTGAGGTAGTTGATAAAGACGGCAAAACTCTCGGCCTGATTTACTTTGACTATTTCAAGCGCGATAACAAACAGGGCGGCGCGTGGATGGGCAATTTTGTCCAGCAGTCCAAACTGTTGGGTGACAAGCCGGTGGTCTACAACGTGGCTAACCTCACCAAGCCGGCCCCGGGTCAGCCCGCACTGATCAGCTTCGACGACGTCACCACTATGTTCCATGAATTCGGCCATGGTCTGCACGGCCTCTTCGCCGATGAAACCTATGCTTCGATCTCAGGCACGAACGTCGCTAGGGATTTTGTCGAGTTTCCCTCCCAGTTCAACGAACACTGGGCGCTCGACCCGAAGGTGCTTGCTCACTACGCCCACCACTACAAGACCGGAGCGCCCATGCCTTCCGAATTGGTGGCCAAAGTCAAACGGGCGGCCAAGTTCAACAAAGGCTACGACATGGGCGAGACGATCGCCGCCGCGGAACTCGACATGCGGTGGCATGAACTTCCCGTTGGAGCGGCGCCGACGGACGTCGATGCCTTCGAGGCCGCCGCGCTCGCCAAGACCGGGACCGACTTTCCCAATGTGCCGCCGCGCTATCGCTCGAGCTACTTCGCCCACATTTGGGCGAGCGGCTACGCGGCCGGCTACTACGCCTATCTGTGGACGCAAATGCTGGCTGACGATTCCTTCGCCTGGTTCACGGCCCATGGCGGCCTCACCCGTGAGAACGGCCAGCGCTTCCGCGACCTCATCCTCTCGCGCGGCCATGCCGGGGACTACGGCCCCATGTTCCGCGCTTTCTACGGGAAGGATCCGGATATCGGTCCGATGCTGCAATCGCGAGGGCTGGCGGGAGAGTCGGAAACGCCTGCTAAGCGTCGGCCCTGAACCATCGCCGGCAGGCGCGACTGAACCCCGTGGCGTCGGCGAAACCCAAACGCTCGCCAATTTCCGCACGCGAAAGCGTTCCGCTGTCGAGCCAACGACGCGCGCGCGCCTTGAGTTCGACATCGACGAGATCGCGATAGGTGACATCCGCGTCGGCGAGCCGTCGGACCAGCGTGCGTTGCGAAAGACCGAGCGCTCGCGCCGCCACGCTGCTCGACATGCGGCCGGTATCGGAGCGTGCCAACAGCCCCTCAATTCTGGACTTTACACCCCCTGGTGCAACGCTTTGGCGCATGAAAAGTTCGAGCCGCTCGACGGCGTTTCGGCAGAGGGCGGGGTCCGAAAGGGGCGAGCGCAGGTTAAGCAGGCGCGTCGGAATGACAACCTCATTTGAGCGCGCGTTATAGCGGACCTGTCCACCCAGCATGTCCTTGAACTTTTCTGCGTAGGCCGGTGCGGGCCACGTGAAATCGAAGCCAACGTCGGACTGGTCGCGAGCGAGCAGCATGGCCAGCATCGAGGCAACACCCAGAAACACGATCTCGACGATCATTCGGTCCTGGCGTTCGGGCAGGGCAATGGCGAGGCTATGCCTCAAGCTTACGCTGCCATGCCCGCGGACCAATTTCAGCCGCTGGTTTGGCGTTCCTACCGATATGTAGCGGACCATGATGTCGATGGCGGAGCGAGCATCCGGCGCCGAGGTCACGGCTACGCCGAACGCGCTATGGGCTGCGGCGCGCCAAATCTGGGGCGCCTCCAACACCCACCCCTCACCGAACAGGCCGGTCATGTTTTCCAGCTGGCGCATCTGCTGGGCGAATTGGATTTCCGTATTGGGATCGTCGAGATCGGCTTCGCTGACACCTGTGCCGTCAAGGATAGCGGCGCGACGCGCCTTGCCGTCGCCAAACAGGCGCACGATCAACTGGAAATAGCTGTTCGTTGTCGAACGAAGGTCGACTGGATCCGGCATGTCGGGCCCTGCGGCAAGGACCTAGTTGGAAGTTTCTACCACAATCTCGGCAGAGATGGCGCAAAAGGACAAAATTTTGGCTAGCCCCGCGCTCCCAGATCGAAGATGACTCCAGCCATAACTTGGCCGTCGCGCGAAGCCGTCAGATCCGGGGCAGCGAAACGCGAAGGAATCTCCGGGGCTGACAACGCCGCATATAAAGTTCAGGCGGCGTACAACAACCTGACATGCGGCGCGTCAGCCCCGGCGAGGCCTCCCTTTGTCTCTGAAATGGACCGCGCCAACGTGTCGCAGACGCGGATGGCCGCGAAACGGCTAGGGTCGGGGCTGCGGCTTGGCATCAAGCCGCGCTTTCAGGATCTGTGCGCCCATGGTTGCGTTCGCTCGGTTCGTCATGCGCGACAATGGCTTGGCGATACATATCAACCCCGACCATGTCACTCAGCTACGCCAGACAATCGAAGGCGATCCGGCGGTCTACATCGCCGGGCGAGACACGCCGATGGTCGTCGAAGGCACGCTTGAGAGCGCCCTGCGCAAACTCGAAGCCGCCAGCGCCGGATTGAAGGTGGTCGAGACAGAGCCGCCCGCGCCGTTCTATGAACCCGAGCCGCTCACGCCTGAATGGGCGAAATCGCAGATCCCGGCCATAACCGGGCCGGCGTCCCCGCCCGTCGATAGTCTGCCGCCACCCAAGGCGAAGGCGAAGGCGGGCAAAGACAAGACACCGAAAGAGGCCGCGACAGCCAAGTCGCCGAAAAAAGCCGCGACAGCCAAGGCGCCCAAAAAAGCCCCGCTCCCCAAGGAAAACGTGGCCCCAGCCATCCCCTATCCGGCGGCGTCCTGGTTCAGGGGCGCCAACTGAGATCGCCGACGGCGCCATCGAACTCCATCGCCTAGAGAGTCACCCGCGCTTCCGGATAGATGAGTGTTCCATCGGCCCGCGCCACGGCGCCGAGCGTCAGGCGCGCTTCTTCAATCCGCGCGGGACCAAGGATGTGCATCACCCGCTGGCCCGCGAGGAGAAGATAGTCGGCGATGATCCGCCGGTGGCAGCGCCACCAGACCGCCTCCGCGCACATGACCGCGCACTGGTGTAGTTCGCTCCGCTCGCGCAGCCGCGCCAGACCATCGGCGAAGGGGGGCGTCAGGGCGTAGTCGGCATAGTTGCGAAAGCCGCGCACCCTCCAATAGGTGTTGAGTGAGGGCGGCGCGCCACGTCTCCTCGCCCGGCGGCCGCCAAGCGCCGCTATGGGCTCGTAGCCGATCCGCCAAGTTCTCAAGCCCACGGGGAGGCTTTCCTGATTGAATTGGGGGTTGGCGCGGGACCGAGGCGTGGACCTAACATCGACCACGAGATCGACGGCGGACTCGACGAGCAAATCGGCGAATTCGCCTATCGTCCGCGTCGAATGGCCGATGGTGAAAATCGTGTTCGACATCGGTTCCTGCCGCGAGCGGCTGTTTGGCGCCAAACTCTCATCGGAGTCCGTGCGACGAATATGGTCATCAAGCGTTGATGAGAGTCGCCATGGCTAGAACGTTTGAGATCAACGATCGTGTCAGTTGGAATTCGGAGGCCGGCCGCGTCGCTGGCAAGATCCTTCGCGTTCACGCGCGCCCGTTCAAGGTCAACGGCTATACCCACCACGCCAGCCCACAATCGCCTCAGTATGAAATCAAGAGCGCCAAGACCGATCATATCGCCTTCCACAAGGGGGCGGCGCTCACCAAGCTTGACGATTAACCGCGAAACGCCGCGCGTTCTATGACCCAAAGCGAACAGCCCGCGACCCCGTGGCCGTCATCGACCGAGCCGCTGCGCGCCGCCCTCAGCGCCGCCGATGACGAAGTCCGCCTCGATCACTGGATGACTCCCCAACCAGGAATCGCCCCGCGAATTCGGATCGGCCGTCGCTGGATCAACATCCTGTGGGGTCTGCCGATCGGCCTCGCCCTCCTGCTCTGTCTGATCGCCATGGCGCAGAGCCTTCGCGAACTTCCCGGTGTCGAAGCCTTCATCCGCGAGAACCCGGGCATCGCACAAGCGGCGCCGTCGGTCGATACGGGCTTTCCCTGGTGGCTGCAGCTTCAGCACTTCCTGAATATGATCTTCATGCTGTTCATCATGCGCGCCGGCGTGCAAATCCTGGCCGATCACCCGCGGCTCTACTGGGGGCGTGACTGCACGCCGGGGAAAGATTGGTTCCGGTTCCAAAAGCCGGCCCCCAAGGACCGCGTTTGGACCGCCAAGGACGATTCCGTTTCCCTGCCGAGCTGGCTCGGCATACCAGGGCTCCGCCATACCTTGGGGCTCTCGCGCTGGTGGCA
>DATCEJ010000013.1:0-6315 GCA_036510135.1 Roseiarcus sp.
GAGCTCGAGATTGTCCGCCTCAAGGCGCTTGTGAGCGCGCAGGAGCCGGTCGTCGACCAGGCGCCTCAAGGGCTCGACCTGTTTGATTTGGCGCTGACGCAGAGCGAGCACCCGCGCCTCTTCGTCGACATGATCGCGTTCGTCGACATGGCGCACGATAAGCGCACCTATCGATTTTTCCAGGACACGCGCAATGGCCGCGTGCTGATGGCCGAAAGCCAGTCGGTCGACACGATCGTTGCTGCCGTCGCGGATTATGTCGCGCGCCGCCTGGTCGAGCGCGAGCGCGCGGTGACGGTGGATTCTCGTGTGGCCGTGGGGCCGCGCCCGCAAGCCGCGGAAGCGAACGGGCCGGCGACCTGGCCGATCGCCCGACCGCGTACGCGCGCTTTGCACTTTCCCGCTGCCGCCGCGACCGAGCCGCTTGCCGCCGTCGAGCCGCCGAAGGCGCGGCGCCAGCGCGGTATCGCGCGACGTCTTGGCGATGCGCTGAGCCTGTTTCTGATGCTTCTGGGATCGATCACGCTCGCGCTTCTGCTCGGGGTTGGCGTCTACTGGGCCTGGATCACGCGTCTCAGCAACCTTTGGGCTCACTGGATCGGCGCGCCGCCGTTCTGACTCCGAACACGAAATTGATTTGCTTGCCGCCCCGCACGACAATATTTCTCGTCCGATCGATGGCCCGACCCAAGGCCGGCGGAAATCATGAGCAACGCGTTCTTCTACGATCTCCTGGCCTCGGTCGCCGAGCGCGGCCGCTCCATGCTCAAGATCAAGCCCTGGCCAAAGGATGCGGATAACCGTGTCGAACAGTTGGTCGAGGACTGTCGAGCTTTGGTCGAGGGGCGCGGGGAGGCGTCGGGGGTCGCGCTCGCCGCCGAGGTCATCGGGCGCTATCGCGCGCTCGATCCGAGCGATCATGCTGCTTTTTTCAGCGCACTCGCCGATAATTTCGGCCCTGATCGCGATCGCCTGCGGGACGCGGTCGCCAGGTTCGATTCGGATGGCGACGAAGCGGCGGCGAGCGAAATCCACTACGCCTCCGAACCGCGTCGTCACGAGCTGTTCCGGCGGCTCAATCGCGCGCCGGGCGGCACCTCGGCGCTGGTCGCGACGCGGGCCGATTTGCTCCAACTCGTCAAGCAGAACCCGTCGCTCGCCATCGTCGATCGCGATTTCCTGCATTTGTTCGGGTCGTGGTTCAATCGCGGGTTTCTGGTCCTGCGCCGCGTCGACTGGTCCTCGCCCGCGGCCCTTCTGGAAAAGATCATCCGCTACGAGGCCGTGCACGAAATCGGCGACTGGGACGAACTCAGGCGGCGCATCGATCCTGCCGACCGGCGGTGCTACGCGTTCTTCCACCCGAGGCTGGTCGACGAGCCGCTCATCTTCGTCGAAGTCGCGCTGACGCTCACGCCTCCGGCGGCGATTGCGCCGCTGCTTGCGGAGAAGCGCGCGCATGTTGCGCCGGAGAAGGCGCGTGCGGCTGCGTTCTATTCGATCTCCAATTGCCAGCAGGGACTCGCGGGGGTCAATTTCGGCAACTTCCTCATCAAGCAGGTGGTCGAGGAGATCCGCCGCGAACTGCCCGCGATCGAGAGTTTCGTCACGCTCTCGCCGGTCCCGGGATTCCGCGCCTGGCTCGAGACGACGGAAGATCCCGCCATTGCGTCTATGAAAAACGCCGCGCTCGAACTGGCGGCTGAGGACAATTGGCCCACGCGCGGCGTCGCCGCTAAGCTCCGCGCGATGCTCGAGCCGCTCTCCGCCCACTATTTCCTGAAAGCGCGCCGGCCCGACGGCCGCGTCCTGGACCCGGTCGCCCGCTTTCATCTCGGCAATGGCGCCCGGCTTGAGCGCATCAATTGGGAAGGGGACCTATCGCCGAGGGGGCTTGCGGAGTCCTTCGGCATCATGGTCAATTACCTCTACGACCTCGACGAGATCGAGCGCAATCACGAGGCCTTCGTCAACCGCGGCCAGATCGCTGCGTCGGCCGCGGTGAAGAAGCTGCTCCCGGTAACGCCCTCGCGTCTCCGCACGGCTTTGCCGAGCGCGTTGGCCTCGAACCCGTGAGCCGCGCTTTCCGCCATCGGTCCGCGCGCATGAGCGACAAATATTCCGGGCTCTCGCGTTTTTTGGTCTTGGGCGTCGACAATTGACGCTTCCTTCGCTGGGGCCTCTGGTCATTGCGCGGCAAAACCCACCGGCGGACGATGATCGTGCATTCGTTGCTGTGAAGACAGGTCGCTTGTCCGACTCAACTCGCTCGGCGGCCAATCAGGGGAAGCGGGGGTCGGGCCGGCCTTTGGCGGCTTACCCTCGCGTCGGAATGTTGAGGCCGCGCTGAACAGCGGGCCGCGCAAGGCCGCGTTCAAGCCAGGCGGGCGTACGCTTAAGCGCCTTGAAATCGACGAGGTCGCCCGCCTCGTAAAAGCCGATGAGATTGCGCACCCAGCCGAGCATCGAAATGTCGGCGATGGTGTAGTCGTCGCCCATGATCCAGGATCGTTCCGCGAGTCGCGCCTCGACAATCGCGAGAATGCGCTTCGCCTCGTCACGATAGCGGTGAAGCGGGCGCTTGTCCTCGATCTCGCGGCCGGCGAATTTGTGAAAGTAACCGACCTGGCCGAACATCGGGCCCATGGCCGCCATTTGGAAGAACAGCCATTCGAGCGTCTCGTAGCGCGCCGCGGGATCGGCCGGCAGGAGCTTTCCCGTCTTCTCCGCAAGGTAGAGGAGGATCGCTCCCGATTCGAAGAGCGGCAGCGGTTTGCCTCCCGGGCCGGCGGGATCGATGATGGCAGGAATTTTCCCGTAAGGATTGAGCGAAAGGTACTCGGGCGTGCGCTGGTCTCCCTTGCCGAAGTCGACAAGATGGACCTCATACGGCAGACCAATCTCTTCCAGCATGATCGAGACCTTCACGCCATTCGGCGTGGGCAGGGAATAGAGTTGCAGTCGGTCCGGATGATTGGCAGGCCAACGCTTTGTGATGGGAAAGGCGGAGAGATCGGTCATACCCTGTCCTAGGACATCGGAATTGTCGGCCCCGACCCTGGCAAGCCGACGAAATCTCAATCGTCTGGACGGCGGCGGCCCGTCGGGTTGTGTCCGATCTATCCGACGAACGTCAAGACCGTCGGCGCGAAAAAGCCGAAGGCGAGGAGCGCCGCGCCGATCGCCCCCAATCCGACGCTAAGCCACGCCAGCGCAGTGATCTCGGTGATGATGGCGGCGGACGCCAGCACGATCGCAATCTGGGTCAGGCCGCTTCCAAGCTCATAATGTCCGAGCCGGCGATTGGCCAGTTCCCGGGTTTCCGAGGCCTCTTTGGCGCGATCCTGGATCGCCTCCATGCTGTCTTCTGGCTTCTTCGGGTCTTTTTCGTATCGCGCCACGGTCGCTTTGAAGTCGGCGATTTGCTTCTCGAACGCCTCTTGCGCTTTCGGATCGGCCACCGCGCTTTTTTGCGCTTCGAGCGTGGCCGCGGCTGTCTCCACGACAGTCGAACGAATCCGCTTGGCCTGGTAGAAATTGAACAGGTCGGAGGATTCGATATTTTTTTCCGTCGACAGGTGCTGGGCGTTTTTTGCGCCTGCTTCCGCCAGCGCCAACAAGAGGGCGAGAACCGCGATAACGAGAGCGACGGCCCGGCTTTTTTCTTTGGCCTCAACGGCCGAGTCGCTGGCTTCAGACATCGCATGTCCCCCCTTTAGAAAACATCTCGCCTTATTCGATTCGGTAGAGCCGCGAGCCCCAGCCTGCCGCTATTCTGCAACGAAGTCCACGATCGATCCGGAGGATTCCCAGCTTCGCGAAGCGGCTTTCCTGCTGATCACTACGAGGATCTAGTCTCCAGCGGTCGGCCTGCTTTGCGTCGCTTGGGCGCCACTGGAATCGTCGAGGGCTTTGAAAGGAAACATATAACTCCTTTTCTTTTTCAGAACTTATGCCTTAGTCTGATAACCCGCTGACTTATGATTGCGAGGGCCTGGCTTTCCGAGTGGGCCGTGACATAGCTCGGGTTAGCGGCTTGTCGGAGTCGGAGCCAATAAAATCGGCGATCGCAAGGGAGGGGCAAATGAATCCGTTGATTGGTATCGCCGCGGGCCTCGTGCCGGACATCATCAAGCTGATCGCGGGTGACAAGACAGGTCAACTCGCAGACCAATTCGGCAAGGCTGTTGCGGACACAGTCGGAACGACGAACGCCGGCGAAGCCCAGACGAAGCTCGCTGCGAATCCCGCCGCTGAAGCCGCGCTTCGACAGAAGCTGGCGGAGCTCGCCCTCGAGGCGACGAAGTCTCAGAACGCGGACGCGGGCCAGCGGGCGCAGGAGGCGCTCAACGATACGCAAAGCGCGCGCAGCGGGCTTCAGGCGTTAGCGACGACCAACAGCACGATCGCTTGGACCGCGCCGACGATCTCTTACCTCGTCATCGGCGGCTTCTTCGCCTTCCTGTTTGTGCTTGTCTGGCTGTACTGGGGCAAGCCGGCTGACAATCAGAACAATTTCATCGTTCAGATCATCAATATCGCCGTCGGCGCTTTGACCGCGGCCTTCGCGACGGTCGTCAATTTCTGGCTCGGGTCATCCGCCGGGTCGCGAAAGAAAGACGACGCAAACCTCTCACTGCAACAGGCGCAGGCTCAGACCACCAGCGCGAACATGAAGTCGCTGCAGGACAAGATCGCGCCGCAGCCTCAGGCGCCGGCTCAGGCGGCCGCACGTGTGCAAGCGCCGCCGCCGGCGAAGCCAGCCGATCAGCAAGATTCGGCAAGATTTGACGCCTGCATGCCATTCATCTTCAAGGCGGAGGGCGGCTATTCCGACAACCCGGCGGACCCTGGTGGGCCGACGAATTTCGGCATCACGCTCGCAACTTTAAGAGCCTACGAGGGCAACCCAAATCTGACCGCCGACGACGTCAAGAAGCTCACCCGGGCTGTGGCCAGGGAGATCTATCGGACCGAATACTGGAATCGGATGCAATGCGGCGCGCTGCCGCCCGGCCTCGACCTCGAGGTGTTCGACTTCGGCGTAAACTCCGGTCCCGCCGAGTCCGTGAAGACGCTCCAAAGGCTCGTTGGTGTGACGCAGGACGGCTCGGTTGGCCCGATAACGCTCGCGGCTGTCGGACAGTTCAATGTCGGAGACTTGATCGGTCGTTTTGCTCAGGCGAGGCTGGCGTTTTACCAGAGCCTCAATATGCCAGAGTTCGAACAGGGCTGGGCGACGCGGGTCGCTCAGATCCAGACTGCCGCGACGAAGATGGTTGACGCCTCGCAAGTCGCCGTGGCGTAAGGCGAAGCGATATTTACCAGAATTTATATGTATAAAAGTGCGATGCGCAGCTCGACCGGCGCAACTCGCCTTGCGCGATCAAATCGCCAGTTGGTGGGTCACCCAAGTTTCACCACCCTCTGGGCAGTTACGCTGCGACACTGACAGAAAAAGGCGCCTAAACAATTGAAAAGGCATAGCCGCAACCAGGGATGCGCCCTCGCGCCGGCCGAACGGGCGCCTTCACACCCCGAGCGCCTCACGTTCGCCGATCGCTTTGCTCTCCGGGGTCAGCCCGCGGGAGCGCGCGCTCACACGCCAGCGCTCGCCCTCGCGAGCGAGCCGGACCAGATGATAGGCGGCGCGATAGCGCGGGTGACTCGCGACCGCGGCGGCCGACGGCGCGCTGAGGACTGGAACCGCGCCGCCGACCGTGCGCGCGGCGCGTGATGGCAGCGAGCGGACAGCCTGCCGGTGGATATGGCCGTGCAGGATCGCCTCGGCGCCAAAGTCGCGGATGACGCGTTCGAATGCGACGGCGTCCGAGAGTCCGCGCAGTGGCGGCGCCCCGGCGAAAGGGGGATGATGGATCAGCACGACGCGCGCGAGGCCTTTGGCGCCGGTTTGGCGCAAGAGTTCGGCGAAGGCCTCGACCTGTTTCTTGCCGAGCCTGCCCGTCGCCATCAAGGGCGCTGTCGGCACGGCGGAGCTCAAGCCGATGATCGCGATCTCGCCGCGGACGCGCAGGTACGGGTAGGCCGCCTTGCTCTTTGGCGCACCGTCGCTCGTGGCCCACGGCGCGAACGTCGTCCCCAGTAAGGGCATGGACGCCCGCACGTAGGCGTCGTGATTGCCGGGCACGAAGCTCACGTCGGAGGGATCGCCCAACGTCTCCATCCATAATGCCGCGCGCTGGAACTCGACCGGCATGCCGATATTGACCAGATCTCCGGTGACCGCGACGTGATCGGGGCGCTGGGCGCGCAGATCCTCGACCAGGCTCTTCAAGAGGCCCATGTCGTTGAGCC
>DATCEJ010000014.1:0-2457 GCA_036510135.1 Roseiarcus sp.
GCTGCAGGCCGGACGCAATCCATTTGGGCTTTACCTCTACCGTGAAGATGTCGACGGCGCGGCTCGTGTCTTCGTCGCGAAACGATATGACAGCCGGGCGTTACGCCCTGGGGAATGTATGAGTTCGCCCCTAACGGCCCCGAAGAAACTCTCAGGCGCGTCGGCTGGCCGACGCGCCTGCGCCGCAAGACTTGAACCCGAGCGACAGCGCCATCGCGAAACGAAACTGTCGGCGTCACCCGGCCTGACACGACGGCGCCGATGACACGCGAAGACTATGATGCGTTCTGCGGAAGCTTGCCTCACGCTACGCATGTCGTCCAATGGGGCGATGCGAGCGTCTGGAAGATCGGCGGCAAGGTGTTTGCCATCGGCGGCGGGTCACACCGCGATGAATTCGCGGTCAGCTTTAAGTGCACGAAAACGAGTTTCGCGATCCTGAGCGAATTGCCGGGTCTGCGGCCGGCGCCATATCTCGCCTCTCGCGGTCTTCCCTGGATGCAGCGGATCGACATGCGCTCTTTCAGCGACCATGATCTAAAGCCATATATCCGACAGAGCTACGCGATGATTCTTGCGGCGCTGCCCAAGAAGACTCAAGCGGCGTTGAGGGCTCCCATTTGACGATGACGGTCACCGTCACCCCTTCCGACATCTGCGCGGCTTATGCGCGGATCCGCGGCCACATCCGCCGCACCCCGCTCGTCGAGACGGCATCGCCGATTCCCGACGCGCCGCCACTTTCGCTCAAGCTCGAATGCCTGCAGGCGACAGGGTCGTTCAAAGCACGCGGCGCCTTCCATAATCTCCTCACGCGACCCGCATCCGCGGCCGGTTGCGCCACCGCTTCGGGCGGCAATCACGGCGCGGCCGTCGCTTTCGCCGCTCAGAAGCTCGGAATCCGAGCGCGCGTTTTCGTTCCGGAAATTGCCTCGCCCACCAAGATCGCGAAGATCAAGGCTTATGGCGCGGAAGCGACGATTGGAGGCGCGGCTTATGCCGAGGCCCAGGAGCGCTGCGACGCGTATGTCGCCAAGAGCGGCGCGCTCTTGATCCATCCTTACGATGCAGTCGAGACGATTGCCGGGCAGGGGACGGTCGCGCTCGAGTGGGAGGAGGACCTCGAACAACTCGGGCTCGCAAAACTCGACACGGTCCTCGTCGCGGTCGGCGGCGGCGGGCTTATCGCCGGCGTGGCCGCTTGGTTCCAGGGCCGGGTCAAGGTCGTCGGCGTCGAGCCGGAAGGCTCGCGCGCCCTCCATGCGGCGTTGGAGGCGGATAAGCCGGTCGACGTGACCGTCAAGTCGATTGCGGCCGATTCGCTTGGCGCAAAGCGGATTGGCGAACTCGATTTCGAGATCGCCAGGACCTTTGTGTGGGGCGTCGCGTTGGTCGAGGATGCAGCCATCGCTGAGGCGCAGCGCCAGCTGTGGGCGGAGCATTCGATCATCAGCGAGCCAGGCGGCGCGGCGGCTTTCGCGGCAATCGCCAGCGGCGCCTACCGGCCGGAACCGCACGAGCGGGTCGGCGTTCTGGTCTGCGGCTCGAACGCGGATCTCACCACGCTCGCAAAGACGATCGCGGCCGGCGCGGCGCCTTAAGCGATTTGTGACGAGCGGAGGTCGCCTGCTCACACCAACGGAAAAAACTTCGTCAAAAGATAGATCCAGACGATGAGCGTGCCGATCGAGCACAATGTCGTGAGAGAGACGGTCGCGGCGACGGTTGATTCCTTGCAGTGATATTCGCCGGAAAGGATGTAGACCGTCTTGGCGGTCGGAACCGCCGCGCACACGACGGCTGCAATGAGGGCGAGGGGCGCGAGTCTAAGCGCGATCGAAAGGCCGAGCACGATGAGCGGCATCAGTCCGAGCTTGACCGTCGCGAGCGCGGCCGAGCGTCCAATGTTGGACCGCAGGCCCTCGATCGACACGCCAAGGCCGATGGCGAAGAGAGCGCAGGCCGTCAAGGCGTCCGCCAGTATTTGGAGATAGGCGTTGACCGGTCCTGGCATGGGAACGCCTGTCGCGGCCCAGGCGATTCCGACCAAGGTCGACAGCACCATGGGGTTCAGGATCACGCCGCGCGCGAGTTTCCCGGGCGCGGAGATCGATCCACTCGAGCCATGGGGATCAAGCTCCTGCATCAGCACGGCCGCGGGGAACATGACCACCGCGACGAACACCGTCGCGATCGCGGCGGGCAACACCGCCGGCGCCCCGTAAGTCGCCTGGAGGACTGGCAGCGCGACGAAGCCTGTATTCGTCATCGAGGCGGCCCATCCCTGCATGGCCGCCCCTGCAAGCCCTTCGCCGCCGAAAGCGCGCAACGCCACAAAGACAATCACGAAACACAGCATCGACCCGCCGCCGAACGCAACCAGAAAGCGCCACGCCAGCAGGGATCGCGCCGGCTCATGCGCGATCGTGACGATCAGCAGCGCCGGCATCGCAACAT
>DATCEJ010000015.1:0-3415 GCA_036510135.1 Roseiarcus sp.
GTTCTGCACATTCGCGGCCATCAGGTAGTAGCCGGCGCTGTTGACGAGGTTGCCTGAGGCATCGGGCGTGAAGGAGCCGTTGCGCGTCAGATACATCGTGCCGCTAGAGTCGGACACGACGAAAAACCCGGCGCCCTGGACGGCGAGGTCGGTTGGAGTCGCGGTGGAGGTGACACTGCCCTGGAGCCCGTTGAGCGAGACCTGGCTCGTGGAAACGCCGCCGAAGTCCGCGTCGCCGTTGGCGATCTGATCGACCAGGCTCGAGAAGTCGGTTTCCACGTTCTTGTAGCCAGTGGTGTTGGCGTTGGCGACATTCTGGGAAATCGACGATAACCAGTTCGAATTGCCCTGCATGCCCGAGACGCTGGTATTCAAAATGCTCATTGAGAGTCCTCGGCCGATATTTCCATTTGAGGCGCGCGGCCTTGCGCCAGGCTGGCGCCGGATTAGGCTCTCGGCGCTCGATCAGCTTGCCGAACGCACGAGGCTTCCGATCAAGAGGTTCCAGCCGTCAATCAGCACGAAGAACATGATCTTGACCGGGAGCGAGATGACCGAAGGCGGCAGCATCATCATGCCCATGGACATCGTCAGCGTCGCAACGATCATGTCGATGACCAGAAACGGCAACACGATGAGGAACCCGATCTCAAAGCCACGACGGAGCTCGGAAATCATGAAAGCGGGAATAAGGAGCCGCAAATCCGCTTTGGAGCGGTCGGTCACCTCGAACCGACCTTTGGACAGACCCTCGAACAGCGCCATATCCTTTTCCCGAACCTGACTGAGCATGAATTCCCGGAATGGCTCGGCGACCGCGGCGAGCGCGTCCTGCTGACTGATCTGATTGTCCATGAGCGGCTTGAGGCCGTTTTGCCAGGCGCGGTCGAAGGTCGGCGCCATGACGAAGAAAGTCATGAACAGCGACAGGCTGATGAGGACAAGATTGGCCGGCGCACCCTGCAAGCCGAGGCCGGAACGCAGGAACGACAGCGCGACGATGAACCGCGTGAAGCTTGTGACCATAATGAGAAGGCCCGGCGCGATCGAAAGCACGGTTAGAATCGCGACGAGCTCGATGATGCGGCCGCTTGCTGTCGCGCCGCCGGCAGGCACAAGAGAATTCAAGTCGACGGTCTGAGCCGCTGCCGGATAGCTCGTCGCTAGGAGCGCGACGCCTATGCTGATTGCCCGTCTCATTGCACCACCAGGGTTCGGATGAGGAACGCGCGAACCTTGCCCCCGCTTCGGGTCGCCGCCCGCTCGTTGAGGTCCTGGCGGATATTCTCGAGTCCGATCGGCCCCTCAAGCTGATGCAGGGAGACGGTTCTGAGATAAGCCAGGACGTCGTCCGCGATCTGGCCGGCCACGGCTTCGGGGTGCGGCAGGGTCTTCGGGTCAAAGATGATCGACCCCTCGAGCCGAACCCACGTGTCTTGCGGGGCGCCGAGGTTTGTGACGATCGGCGGCAAATCGACGATCGTCGAAGCTTGGGCAGGGGGCGCGCTGGCAAGCGATTCCTGTGGCGGCTTGTCCACCGCCGGCGCGGCGGGACGCAACGCCTCGAAGGCCCCGCCGACGCTCGCAGCCAGACAGACGACGATCGCCCATTCGATCAATGATCCCCTACGCGACTCCCTTACAGCGACGCCTGGGGGCAAAGCGGAATCAGACATCGGCGCTCCGGCTAGAATGGCCTGACGGCGTCGTAAACCTGTTGTCCCCAGGCGGGCTGCTGAAAGTCGGTCTGACGTCCACGCCCTCCATAGGAGATCCGAGCCTCGGCGATCCGGTCATAAGCGACGGTGTTGTTCAGCGAGATGTCGAGCGGGTTTACGATCCCCGCGACGGTCAGCTGGCGCAGCTCGTAGTTGACGCGAACTTCCTGAGATCCCGAGATGACGAGATTGCCATTGGGAAGGACGCGGGTGACAACCGCCGCCACGGACACCTGAATCTGTTCGGATCGGTCGATGTTGCCCGTCCCCTGAGTTGAGGCCGAAGAGGAGAGGTCACCGAGAAGTTTGGCTGGCTGGTTTGACGATGCCGCCGACGAGCCGTTGTTGTAGCCAAAGTCGACGACCACCCCGTCCTTGGTCGTTTGCGAACGGCCGGATGCGTTGCCAAGGGTCGCCTTGTCGTTCATCGAAATCAGCACGCGCACGATGTCGCCCACGTTGGCGATGCGCGGCTGGCTGTAAAGGGACGGGGGTGTCCCATTTCCGGAAGGGGGAGGAGGGGGAACCACTTTCGCACTTTGGATGCTTGCTGTCTCGTCCGTGACGAGACCTGAGCCGACGGGCGAGAAGAAAGGTTCGCGCATGAATTCGTTGGCGCTCGTCCAGCAGCCCGTCATCGACATGGCGATCACCAGCAACAGCGGCGGCAGAAGCGGCCGCATCAAGATTTTTTCTCTGCGCTCGCCGTGCCCGAGAGAACGACCGCAAGCTTGCTCGCCCGCTCCCCGTCCATCTCGTTGAGAATGGCCCCGGCCGCGCCGGGCTTGAGCTTGCCCAAGATCGCCGCCGCCATTTGATCGTCCATCGCGGCAATCTGAGTCGCGGCGGTCTCAGGCTGCATTTTGGCGTAAATGGCGACAAGGTTGTCGCTCGCAGCCTTCAGACTTGTGTCTCTCCTGGCGACCCAATCTTTCACCGACGCTTCCGCTTTTTCGAGATCGGCCAGCCGTTGCTTGACCTGCGCGTCGAGCTCGCTGAGCTGCCTCGTCTCCCAGGCGATGCGCGCCTCGGCGATCGAGGGAGCGGCGTTGGCGCAGAAGCGGCTGGCCTCGACATCCGGCGGTTTGTCGACAGCGGTTTTCTCTGGCGTTTTGTTCGCCGCGGCTTTTGGCTTTCCCTTATCGAGCGCCCGCCCGTCCTGAGCGAATGCCGGACAAGCGAGGAGAACAGCGGCGACGCTGAGCGCCAGGCGCCCTCGCGAGGATCGAGCTGTCAGGCGTTGGGAAGGAGAAGCGGATGGCATTTGTCAGCCTCGTTGATCGGCGCAATCCTCGACCGCGCGGCTTGCGCTGAGCTGACTGGGGTTGACTTGGGCAAACCGCGGCGCGGGCCCGGGCCGGTCACTGAATAACGAGATCGGCCTGCAACGCGCCTGCGGTTTTGATCGCCTGAAGGATCGCGATGATCCCCGGCGGCTTGACGCCGATCCGATTCAGGCCGCTGACCAGCGCTCTGAGGCTTGATCCGCCGACAATGGCGATTGGGCCGCCTCCCTGCTCAACATCGATCCTGGTATTGGGCGTGACGACCGTCCTGCCGTTCGAGAATGGGGCGGGCTGGGAGACGCGCGGCCGCTCGGCGACCCGGACCGTCAGCGTTCCGTAGGTCACTGCGACGGTCGAGATCTGCACGTCCTGACCGACAACCACCGTGCCCGTCCGCGCGTCGAGAACGAC
>DATCEJ010000016.1:0-2090 GCA_036510135.1 Roseiarcus sp.
CAGCGCGAAGCCGGCTTTCGCCTTGCGCGCGTATTCGCGGGCGATTTCCTCTTGGCGCGGCGTCGGCGCGAAGGCGAGCCGGGCCCTGGCCGCCGCGACAACCTTGTGGGCGAACAGCGGCAGCCGCAGGCTGCGCGGCGCCGGCGGCCGGCGCGGCCCCGTCTGCGGCAGATCGACCCCGGAGGAAGCGAAAAGATTCATGGCCACATGATTAAGGCGCCCTTCTCAGCCCGTCGAGACGGGCTCGTCGCAGCCGTGGCTTCGCTGTAATCATATATTTGCCCTCTTTGCGACACCTTCCAGCCATCATACACGGCATCGGCTCGTAACTGCCAAGCAGGGGTGAGTCCGAAGTGTCACGGTTAGGGGGGAAAGCTTGGCGTGGCGCGGATTTCGAAAGACTTCCGGCCGGAAAGCTGACTCAAGGGGAAGATGATTCTTCCGCCCGAAGTCGTGGCGCTGATCGAGGCGCTCAAACTCGAAGTCGAAGCGCTTCGGGCCGAGAACGCCGAGCTTCGTCGACGGCTGGGGTTGGACAGCTCCAATAGCTCGAAGCCGCCTTCGAGCGACGGGCTGAAGAAGAAGCCTCGCATTTTGCGCAGTCTGCGCGCGCGCTCAGGCAAGCCGAGTGGGGGACAGAAGGGCCACAAGGGCGACACGTTGCGGCAGGTCGCCGAACCCGACGCGGTCATCGAACACAAAGCTTCGGCGTGCCGGCATTGCGGCGCGGGGCTCGATGCGGGCAGCGTGATCGGGCAGGAGAAGCGGCAAGTATTCGATCTGCCCGAGCGCCTGCTTCTCGTCACCGAACATCGCGCTTTGATCCACGCCTGCCCGTGCTGTCGGGGTAAGACGCGCGCGGCCTTCCCCGATGGCGTAGTCTCGCCGGCCCAATATGGCGAGCGCGTCAAGGCGGCGGCGGTCTACCTCAACACGCAGCAACTGGTTCCCGAAGAGCGCGTCGCGCAAGTGCTGCAAGACTTGTTTGGCGCGGCGGCGGCCTGCGGGGCGAGCGTGGCCAGTTGGGCTCGAGCCAAGGCCGAAGCGCTGAAGCCGGTCTATCGCGCCATTGGCGAATGCGTGGCGGCGGCGCGCGTGCGCTGCCTGGACGAAACCGGCCTGCGCATCGGCGGCCAGACCCGTTGGCTGCACACCGCCTCGAGCCTAACCCACACCTTCTATCGCGCCGGCGAGCCCCGTTCGGCCGTGCCTGAATACAACGGCGGCGTCGTGGTCCACGACCATTGGCGCGCCTATTACGGTCTCGAAAACGTCGACCACGCCTTCTGCAACGCCCACTTGTTGCGCGAGCTTCAGGCGGTCTGCGACTTCGATCACGAACCCTGGGCCGCGGCCCTGCGCGCAACGCTCATCGACGCCAACGAGGCCGTGCGAGAGGCCAAGGCGCGAGGCGCTTCGGCGCTGGCGCCTGAGGCGATCCAGGCTTTCGAAGATCGGTATTGGGCCGCCGTCCGCGAAGGCCTCGCCCTGCACAGGAGCCTGCCGGCCTTCGATCCCTCGCCGAACCCGAAGAAGAGAAAAAAGCAGCGTCCCGCCCATAATCTCCTTCTCCGGTTCAAGACCTTCAAGGAGGCGACGCTGCGGTTTCTCACCGATTTCAAAGTTCCCTTCACCAACAACCTCGCAGAGCAGGATCTGCGTATGATGAAGGTGAAGACCAAGATCTCCGGCGGCTTTCGAACTGAGCAGGGCGCCATCGCCTTCGCGCGCCTGCGATCCGTGATCTCCTCGGCCAGAAAGCAACGCTTCAATATCCTCGATGTCCTCGCCCTGACACCCGAGCGCCTCGCCGTCCAACTGAGCCGTTGAACCTCGCCGCCGCTCCTCCTCCCCTACCCAGCTTCCCCCAAAGCACCCAAAAAACCGTTGAGCACACGGCGGCTTGGCAGTTACGTCGTGACAGCCTTTGCCACCCAACGCCCTGAAATCGCATCCTCGCGGACTGTCCCTTCCGCCCGCCCTCGGCTAGACTTTCCGGCATGGCCCGCAAGTCCAAATCCGCCGACCTGGAAGTTGCCCGCGCCGAGCACGCCCGCCTTGGCGGCGAGATCGCCGAGCACGATCGGCGC
>DATCEJ010000017.1:0-2779 GCA_036510135.1 Roseiarcus sp.
TGCCTTTGGTTGCTTGTCGCTGCGTCGCGCCCCCGAACCCGCTTACGCCTCGGCGGACAACGCGCGCGCTGGCTGGTCGCCGCGCGTCATGGCGTGCACGCTCGTGGCCTATGGTCTCTTCGGCGCCGGCTACATCGCCTATGCGACCTTCATCATCGCCTATCTGCGCAGCGCCGAGGGATTCACCGGCGGGGGCGTCACACGCTTCTGGTCCCTGTTCGGGTTGTCTTCTGTCGCCGCCGCGTTCGCGTGGGGGCGCATCCTCGGCCGGCTGAAAGGCGGCTCCGGAACGGCGGCCACGCTCAGCGTTCTCGCAATCGGGACTGCGGCGCCGCTGATCTGGAGCACGCCAGCCGGCGCGTATCTGTCCGCACTCCTCTTCGGAGGCTCGTTTCTCGCCGTCCTCGCCGCCGTGACGTCCTTCGCACGCCGCGCGTTCCCGCCGCATGCCGTGACGGGCGCGATCGGCACATTGACCGTCGTGTTCGGAATAGGTCAGTGTATTGGCCCGGTGCTGAGCGGCGCGCTGGCCGACGGGCCGAGCGGCCTCAAGGCGGGCTTGTGGCTTTCGGTCGCGATCCTGGGCGTCGGCGCCGTCGTTGCGGCGTTTCAACGCGAGCCGGCGGAGCCGCTGTGAGACGGGAGCCGTCCCGCACGGAATGAGCTGCTCATGGACGGAAAGCGCGACTTCGTCCTCGCCAACACGCGGCTGAACGCGCCGCCGCTCACGCCCGAGATCAGGCTTCGCCTTGCGGACGAGGCCGTGCCGATCTGGAAGAAGACCGAGGACGAACTCGGGGCGATGGGACTGCCGCCGCCGTTCTGGGCCTTCGCCTGGGCGGGCGGGCAAGCGCTCGCCCGTTACGTCCTCGACCATGCGGATTTGGTCAGAGGCAAGCGGGTCCTCGATTTCGCCTCTGGCTCAGGGCTGGTTGCGATCGCGGCGGCTAGGGCCGGCGCATCCGAGGTGACGGCCTCCGACATCTACGCCTTCGCCATCGCCGCGATCGAGGCCAATGCTGCTGAGAACGGCGTCGCCATCGGCCCGCGTCTGGAGAATCTGATTGGCGCCGACGACGGCTGGGAGGTCGTTCTGGCCGGCGATATCGCGTACCAGAAGGACTTCGCGGACGCGGCGATGGATTGGCTCCCGTCGCTTGCGCGCCGCGGGGCGACCGTTCTTATCGGCGATCCGCGCCGCTCCTATCTGCCGCTTGACCGCCTGGACTGCGTGATCGAATATTCCGTGCCGGTGACACGCGAACTGGAGGATTCCGAAATCAAGCGGACGGGCGTGTTCCGCTTTTCGGTGACGCCAGCTTTTTAGCCTCAATTCGACCGCAGCCCGGAGGTAAGTCTACATTTATCGCTTTATCAGACCGGCGACGGAACTGTTGGCCAAGGCTTTTGTTCTTATCGTCACTCTCGCACCTCGACGAGGAGGTCTTTGATGCGCGTTTCACACATCGCCGTGCTCGCAGCCGTGCTGGCGATCCCATCCGCCGCTTTCGCGCAGCAGGATGGACCGGTTGGCGGCAAGGTAGGCTCAGATTTGAGCACCACGACCACCCAGCCAACCCCCTCCGTTGGGGCTGGGATGCGGCCCTATGGCGGTTCCTCCGCATACGGGCATCCCGCTGGCTATACCGGCGCGGTTACGCCTGGCCAGGTGGTGCCGGACCAAGTGCAGGTCACGCCTCGAGCGGGAGGAATGGGCTCCGCCTTCGTCAATGGTCACCGCGTGCTCGTCGATCCGTCGAACCGCATACTGCGGGTCATCAATTAGAGCGCAGGCCCCCCGATTGCAGACCGCGCGTCCGCAGCCGGTCGCATATTTTGTCGGTCCGACCGATCCTATGATAATGTTCGAATCTACAAGCCGGATGTCGTTCGTCCGCCCAGCATCGGATAGTTCGTTTCCATGAGCCAAGACGTGAGCCAAGACGCCCCTTCAAGCTTGGAGCCGTCCATCGACCGGGATTCGGCGACCGATATTGTCTATCCATCGACGATACCGTTCATCATTGTTCATCTCACGTGCTTCGCCGCGATCTGGACCGGCGTCACCGTGGAGGCAGTCGCGATCGGCGTTGGCCTTTATTGGCTGAGGATCTTCGCCATCGGGGCGGGTTACCATCGCTACTTTTCGCACCGGGCTTATGAGACCAGCCGAGTTTTCCAGTTCATTCTCGCGGCGCTTGCGCAATCGACCTCGCAGAAGAGCGTGCTGTGGTGGGCCGCGAACCATCGCGACCACCACCTCCATTCCGACACCGAGCTTGACGTTCACTCGCCGCGGCAGATGGGCTTCCTCTACAGCCATGTCGGCTGGATCTTCTCCCGCGGCCAGGAGACGATGAACGTCAATCGGATCGCGGATTTCGCCAAATATCCTGAGTTAATGTGGCTCCACCGCTACGAACAGATCCCGGCTTTCGTGCTCGCCGTCCTCTGCCTCGCCGTCGCTGGATGGCCGGGCCTGATCGTCGGCTTCTTCTGGAGCACGGTTGGGGTCTATCACGGGACCTTCTGCATCAACTCGCTCGCCCATCTCGTGGGCAAGCGCCGCTACGTCACCGGCGACGATTCGCGCAACAATTGGCTGCTCGCCATCATCACCATGGGCGAGGGCTGGCACAACAATCACCATGCCTACCAGAGCAGCGCACGCCAGGGATTCCACTGGTGGGAATACGATCCGACCTACTATCTCCTGACGCTGCTCGAGCGCCTCGGACTGGTGTGGAATTTGAAACGCCCGACCGCCGAGGTCATGCAA
>DATCEJ010000018.1:0-2639 GCA_036510135.1 Roseiarcus sp.
AGTAAGCCTTCCCCTGCTGGTAATCGTGTTGAAGGCTTGGGTCCCGGAGATGAAAGAGACGGCGTGCGCGTCGAAGAGCTCCACTAGCTGTGGAGCCTCAACAGGTTGTCCATGGTTAGGCCGAGCCTGCTGATTGGCGGCTTGGAGCCGATACTTCCATGTGGGCGATGCCAATTATAGCGGTGCAGCCAGACAGGGAGCTCGGCGGCGCGTTGTTCTGAGGTGTTGTAGGCTCGGGCATAAGCCCATTCGCGCAGGCTGGTCTGAACGAAGCGCTCGGCCTTTCCGTTGGTCTTGGGTGTGTAGGGTTTGGTGCGCAGATGCTTGATCCTGAGGCGGCGCAGGGCCTTTGCGTAACGGCGGGATCGGAAGCTTGAGCCGTTGTCGGTCATGACGCGCTCGACCTTGACGCCGAGGCTTCGAAAGAAGCGCAGGGCGTTGAACAGAAAACGCAGGCAGGAGGCGCGCTTTTCGTCCGGCAGGATCTCCGAGTAGGCGAGACGGGAATGGTCCGTCGATCGCCAGATGGACATATTCCCAGCCGACTCCGCGGGTGTTGCTTTGGCCGTTCCGATCGCCGGTGATTCGATGGCCGATCCGACTGAACTTGCCCAGCTTTTTGATGTCGATGTGGATGATCTCGCCAGGCGCGGCCCGCTCGTAGCGGCGTATGGGTTCGGCAGGCTCGAGCGCCGACAAGCGATTGAGGCCCAGCCGTTTCAGGACGCGGCTGACGGTGGCGGCCGAAACACCGACCTCGGCGGCAATCTGCGCGCCCGTGTGGCGTTGCCTTCGCAAAGCCTCGACCGCCGCGCACACGGCGGGCGCTGTTTGGCTTGGCGATGAGCGCGGCTTCGATGAACGGTCCTGCAAACCCGCGTCGCCCTCCGCGCGGAAACGCTCGACCCATTTGGCGACCGTCTTCGGCGTGGTGTTGAACCGCCGCGCCGCCGAAGCCTTCGATAGGCCGCCTTCGATCACGCTGCGCACCATCGCCTCTCGACCTTTCGGCGTGAGAGACGCATTCTTGTGCGTGTCCATTCGGTTCTCCGCGAATCCCTGACGTTTGGCCACATCAGCATTCACGCTCCCAACCGAATGGACAACCTCCTGAAAGCTCACAGCTAGTGTCCCGAGTCAGTGGAACTGAGGGTAGAGCCTTTTGAGTTTGACGCGAGCGTCGGCGGCTGTGAATTGCCAGTCGGCTTTGGCGTGATGTTTGTTTCGGTTTTGCTGCCAGGCGGCGACTTCCTTGATCAGTTCTGGCTTGTCGGGAATCCGGCGATCCAGGCACTGGGTTGAGAGGACGCCGAGTTCGGATTCGGCCATATCGAGCCAACTTCCGTGCTTTGGCGTGTAATGCCATTCGAACCGCTCGACGAGCCGACGCGCTTCGGCGGCGGGGAAAGCTTGGTAGAGCGACGCGGTCGTGTGGGTGCTGAGATTATCCTGCACCAGAACGATCTTGTCCGCGCCGGGAAAATGCGTGTCGGACAGGTCCTTGAGCGCCTGGGCGTAATCGACGCCCGCGCGACGGTCGGTGACTTTCACATGCCGCCAGCCTTCCAAAGGCGCGAACATCAGGAACAGGTTGGCCACGCCGTTGCGTTCGTATTCGTAATCGTGACGCGCCGGTTGTCCCGGCTTGACGCGGATCGGCGCACGCGTCTCGACGCTCAACTGCTTCGACGTTTCATCGAGGCATACGAGGGGGCGCCTGGGATCATGCGGCCTTTGGTAGACGTCCAGCACGTCTTCCATGTTGGCGACGAAGGCCGCGCTGGCCTCGGGCGCGATCACCCATTGCCGCTTGCGATGCGGCTGGAGAAGGTTTTTTTGAGCGTCCGCCCGATCGTGTTGTCGCTCGCGCTCTCGACGATCCGCAGTTCGACGACTTTCTCCTCCAAGAGACGCAGGCTCCATTTGGCGTGGCCCGCCGGGACTGGCCCGCAAGCCAATGCGATCAGCTTCGCTTCCGCCGCGCCATCAAAAATCCGTCGCGGCGCAGAGTTGGGATTGGTCTTGCGGGTCAAGACGGCGTCGAAGCCTTCCTCGACAAGCTGCCGTCGCGTTCGCTCGATCGTGGGAATGCTGGCGTCCAGAGCCTCGGCGATCCGGCTGTCGCTCCACCCCTCGCCCGCCTCCGACACGTCGGCCTTCAGAAGAATGCGGGCTCGCGTCACCAATTGCGCCGCCCGCTTGCCCTTGCGGATCAACTCATCGAGTTGGGCCCGCTCCGCCGTGCTCAGCCTTACCACGTACTTCTTGACCGCAATCTCTTTCCCCGACACGAATCATCTCCATCGCTTCCTCGCGACGACACCGATTCAGAAAATACCATCAGACGCAATGACGTGAGCTACTAGGCCGGGGTTTCCATTATCGTATCACCGTTGATCGGATCGGGCCTCGGGGCGAGCCAAAGCTGTGATCGCTTCCTCCGCGGCCCGGACACCACTGTCATAGGCTCAGGCGAGGATCGGACAGAAGTTCGCCCAACCAGCGGTGGGCGTTGCGGACGGCCTCGATGAGGACGGCGCGCGTGTTAGCAGACATCTGGCGGGCATAGATCTTCGCATCATCTGCTCCCTGAAGGATCTCGCGCCTGCGATAGGGTGACGGCCGCGTCCAGGGAAGCG
>DATCEJ010000019.1:0-4981 GCA_036510135.1 Roseiarcus sp.
CTCGACGCAGGCGCAAGCGCCCGACCTTTTTTCGCCTCCTGGCGGAGCCAGCCATCTTGGCGAGCCAACGCGGGTGTGATAGAAACAAACCATGAACATTCAGATCGGGGCAAGCCTTCAGCGGAAGCTGGCTATCCTTGCGGACGCTGCGAAATACGACGCTTCCTGTGCGTCCTCCGGCGCGGGCGGTCGAAACTCGCGCGACGGCAAAGGGCTAGGATCGACGACCGGCTCGGGCATCTGCCACGCTTACACGCCCGACGGGCGGTGCGTTTCGCTCCTCAAGGTGCTTCTTACGAACTTCTGCGTCTACGACTGCGCTTTTTGCGTCAACCGCCTGTCGAGCAACACGCCGCGCGCCCGCTTCAAGGTCGAGGAGGTCGTGGCGCTCACGCTCGGCTTTTATCGCCGCAATCTGCCAGAAACGCGTCAGATCGCGGCCATGTCGTCGGCTGCTCGGCTGCGCGAGGATGAGATGGTCGCCGCGCCAGCGGCGAAAGCCGAGCATGGCGCGGTAAGAGTAGCCGCGCGCTTCGCTGAGGCGCGCACGCCGCGTGAGCCTGTTGACGCCTATGAAGCGCTTCTGCGTGAGGCGAAAGTTTGTCGTCTCTGCCCCCTTGCCGATTGCGCGACGCAAACGGTTTTCGGTGAAGGTCCAATGCAGGCGCGGGCGATCTTCGTCGGCGAGCAGCCCGGGGATCAGGAGGATCTTCAGGGTCGTCCCTTTGTCGGGCCGGCTGGCATGCTACTGCGCTCGGCTTTACGCGAAGCGGGCTTCTCGGAGGCCGAGTGCTACCTCACGAATGCGGTCAAGCATTTCAAGTTTGTCCCGCGCGGAAAACGACGCATCCATAAGACCCCTGGCGCGCGCGAGATCGATCACTGCCGCTGGTGGCTGGACCGTGAACTCGCCCTGGTGAAATCGCCGCTCGTCGTCACGCTGGGCGCAAGCGCGCTTCGCGCTGTGGCGGGACCGTCGGCGCGGCTTGTCGACATGCGCGGAAGGCCAGTCGCGCTCGGCGCGCGGACGTTGCTGCCGACGATTCATCCCGCCTATCTGCTTCGGCTGCCGGATCCAAATGCGAAGGAGGCTGAGACCCGCGCCTTCGCCAACGATCTCAAGCAAGCAGCTTTTCTCGCCTACGAAGGCTTGGAGGATAATGACAGTCGATCGCCTCTGTTGAGCTGCAATGACAGCCACAAAGAGGTCAGGAGCCAGCAGGGCTAGCTGGCTGAGAGGAGGCCCATGCGGGCCGCAATTGCGCGGCGCCGGCGTCCTCGCTAAAGAGGCGCCAACGTTGCTCCTCCCACACAGGATGCTCCGGCCAGCGATCGATGATTCAGTTTTCTTTCCGGTTCCCGCGCGCTTATCGACTGAAGCCGGTCGCTCAAAGGGAGGAGGACGCTCTTTCACTGGTCAGGATCGGCGCCAGCAACCAAAGCGTTCTCGTGCCTTATTCGCCGAATCTGGAATATGTCGTTGCCTCTTGCAAGGGCGCGGCGCTTGCGATCGAGAGCCGCGACTTTCGCGTTGAAGCGCTGGGGACGTTGCCGTCCCTCTGGGCGCGGTTTCGGCTCGCTTTCTTCGTCCAGAAAAGAAAGTTTCTCAAATTTGACGAGTTTGATCTTTTCTCAGCCGGGCCAAAAACCGAACGCAGACGCTTTACAAGATACAACCGGGATATGAGGAATATTGGCGTCGAGCTCGATGGCGATCTTGTCGCCAAATACCCGGAGCTTCTCTATGGGTGGCCCGCCAAAACGACTCCGCCGTCTAAAGTGACGGATGATCTCGCCGGCGCGCGGATCGCGGTTGTTGCTCATATCTACTATGAGGATACCTGGCCCGACATTGCTGGTGCGCTCCGAGGCCTCACTATTCCCTTTGATCTGATTGTCACGACGGTTGCTGGTCGCGAGCGGCTGATCGAAGCGATTCGGCGCGAGTATCCTCGTGCCGAAATTGAAATCGTCGAGAATCGCGGCCGCGACATTGGCCCGTTCCTGTCCCTACTTGAAGGGGGCCGGCTGGATGGCTACCGCTGCATTTGCAAGATTCACGGCAAGAAATCGATCGGCGGCGGCCGCAAGACCTATATGGGCGAGCTGTGGCGGCGACGGTTATTGTTTGATCTGTTGGGACGGCCAGGCGCAGCAAACACGGCGATCGGCATGTTCGAGCGCGACCCGTCGATTGGGATGATTGGCCCGAAAGCGTTCCGATTGCCAAACGAAAATTATCCAGAAGATCTCTCTTGGGCGGCCAATCGTCCCATGGCGCTGAAGATCGCGGAACGTATGGGGGTTCCGGCCGATAAGTTCCGATTGGATTTCTTCGGCGGAACTATGTTCTGGGTTCGCCCGGAGGCGTTGAAGCCCTTAAAGGACCTGCGTCTCGCAGCCGATATCCCTGATGAGCGCGGACTGACCGACGGAGATCTGCCGCATGCGCTTGAACGCGTGCTGGCGACGTCGGTTTTGGCCGCGGGCTACAAGCTCGCTAACAGCGACGGCCATGAAGCGACGAACGCGCCCGAAGCAACGACCAGGATTGCGCATTCGACTGGGGCAAGCCCTCCAGCTGCGTCAGCTCGCGCCTGAAAGGCCTCTGGCCGTCAATTGCCCGTTTATGTGAGCCCTGAAACCCCGTCGCCAGTTCAGGCCACCTCCGAGGGCGTTGATCGACAACCTGAGCGCGTTGGTCAATATGCTCAGTGCAGCCTGAATTCCGCGCCGACCGCCTTGAATTCCGCGGGCTTGATGAGGCGGGTATGCGCCACTGTCACCGAATGAAGCAAGCCATCGAGTTCGCGAGTCCAGAAGTCGAGAAACTTCTTAAGCTCGGGGAAGTGCGGATGCAGGTCATGGTGCTGCCAGATGAAGTTCTGCAGAATATCTGGGTGATCGGGCATGCGGTAAAGGATGTTGGCGGTCGTCAGTCCAAACCCCTCGAGCTGACGGCGGAATTCGGCGGTGGCCATGCGGGCTCTCCTGATTCCCAAAGTGCGATGGTGTCACTCCCAACGCAGTCTGGCAATCATCAGTTCCGCAAAAATCGTGCCATTTCAGACTGTTAGCAGCAAGACTGCTGAGTGCTAGCGCGCCGGGCAGCTTGCCGCGACGGCACAGCCTCGTGTTACGCCGCCTTTCGTTTCTCGCTGTAGGAGCCGTAGAAGGTCTCGCCGCGCTCGGCCATCCCGATGAGCTTCTCGCCCGGCTCAAATTGCGGACCATATTTCGCTGCGAGCGCTTTGGCGCGCGCGACGAAGGCCTTGAGCCCCATGCCGTCGATGAAGGACACGGCGCCGCCCGAATAAGGCGCATAGCCAAAGCCGAGGATCGAACCGACGTCGGCCTCGCGAGGGTCGGTGACGATGCCCTCTTCCATGCAACGCGCAGCCTCAAGCGCCACAGTAAAGAGGAAGCGATCCTTGAGGTCCCTGACACTGACGGCGTCGGGATCGAGCCGCTTGCCGACGATCTTCGCCAGTCCCGGCCACAGGCTCTTCGGCCCGTTCGCCGGGTAATCGTAGAAGCCCTTGCCGTTCTTGCGGCCGAAGCGGCCTTCCTTGGCCGCCATCGCTTCGATGAGCTTCTCCTGGCCAGGATTGACGGCGTTCGCGCCAAGATCGGCCTTCGCGGCCTGAAGGATTCTCAAGCTGAGATCGATGCCGACTTCGTCATTGAGCGCCAGCGGCCCGACCGGCATGCCGGCCATTTTGGCGGCGTTCTCGATCATTGCCGGGGGCACGCCTTCCATCACCATCGCATGGGCTTCGACCATGTAATTGCCGACACAGCGATTGACGTAGAATCCGCGACAGTCGTTGACCACGATCGGCGTCTTCTTGATCGCGCGGACGAAATCCATCGCCGTCGCCAGCGCCTTCGCGTCGGTCTTTTCGCCCATGATGATCTCGGTCAGCATCATCTTCTCGACCGGCGAGAAGAAATGCACGCCGACGAAATGCTCCGGCTTGAGCGATGTCGCGGCAAGCGAGGTGATCGGCAGCGTCGATGTGTTGCTGGCGAACACGACGTCGGGTCCGACGACGGCTTGCGCCTTTTTCGTCGCATCCCCCTTGACCGCGCGATCCTCGAACACCGCCTCGATGACGAGATCGCAGCCCTTGAGCTGAGCATAGTCCGCGGTGGGCGTTATCCGCGCGAGCAGCGCCTCCTTGTCGGCGGTCTTGGCGCGGCCCTTGGCGATCTGGGAGCTCAGGAGCTTGTCCGAATAGGCCTTGCCTTTGTCGGCCGATTCCTGGTCGCGGTCGATCAGCACGACATCGAGTCCGGCGCTCGCCGAAACGTAGGCGATTCCGGCGCCCATGAGACCCGCGCCGAGCACGCCGACCTTGCGTAACTTCGTGGCCGGAACGTCGGCGGGGCGTCGCGCGCCTTTGTTCAGTTCGCCCATCGACAGGAAAAGCGAACGGATCATCGCCGCGGCTTCCTTCGACAACAGGATGTTGGCGAAATGCTTGCTCTCAACTGCAAGCGCTATGTCCATCGGCAATTGCAGCCCTTCGAACACGCTCGTCAGAACCGCCTTGGCCGCCGGATAATTGTCGTAAGTTTCGCGGCGATAGATGGCGTTGGCCGGCGGCCAGATCATCATGCCTTGAGGCGAAAAAACCTTGCCGGAAGGGGGCTTGAACTTCGGGTCGTCCCAGGGTGCCTTGGCGTTCGGATTCGCCTTCACCCAACCCTTGGCGAGCGCGACGATCTCACCGGCGGGCGCGACCTCGTGCACGAGGCCCATCTTCTTCGCGGCAGCCGGGCGTATCTGATCGCCCTTGAGCAGCATCTGTAGAGCGTCCGGCGTCGGCATGAGCCGCGCGACGCGCTGCGTTCCGCCTGCGCCGGTAAAGAGGCCGACCTTGATCTCCGGCAGCCCGACGCGCACCTTGTCCGAATCCGCGACGACGCGGTAGTGGCACGCCAGCGCCAGCTCGAAACCGCCGCCCATGCACACGCC
>DATCEJ010000020.1:0-3187 GCA_036510135.1 Roseiarcus sp.
CGCTTTCATATCCCTCAGCGTTCTAACCCCGATGCCGGCTCTCAGCGGGAAGCCGTAGCCAATCGATTCGAGCCGCATCGTGCCCGCGGCGAACCCGCCAGCGTTCAGAGAAGCGATCTTCTCTCGGAAGTGTTCGCTATCGATCTCGCGATCCGGACCAGGCTTGCCTCCAAGCAGCCGCTCGTCATGCCCGCAGGATGGCTCTCTGACGGCTAGCGTCCCGGTTTGCTAGGCCGCGGAGACCATGCTCGACGCTTGAACCCAACGGCCGACAACGGACTCGGCCTCGCGGCCTACGCTCAGGAAACGTCCGGAGCCCCAGGTCCACAGCCACGGAAGGCCCAACACGAAGACGCCGGGCACGCTCGTGACCACGCCGATTCACGGGATAGCCGGAGCCGTCAAAGATCGGCAGCTGGACATAAGACCAATCGGGTGTGAGACCGGTCGCCCAAACGATTGCACCGACGCCGCTTGCGGCGAGGTCGAGGGCCCCAGGCTCCTCGTCGGGCGTCCAGACGGGCTCATAGACGGAGCCGGGAGGCGCCTCGATCGCCTTGCTGACGACGTGCCGATCGATCAGGGCGTTGATGCCGTTGTAGACCCGGTCGGCCTCGTCGAGGTTGGCCTTGAGGTTCGGCTTGAAAACCATCCGACCGTCGCGCACGTCTTTGAGGCGCCCATAGAGCGACATGCCTTGTCGCGCAAACGTCCGCAGATCGATGTCGCGTCCGCCGTCGCGTCCAGTCAGATCGTGATTGGTGTCCTGCCGCTTGCGGCTCATCCCTTCGTCAGCGACCGTGATCTCGTGCTGACCGATGTCCGTCAGCCAGTCGACGACATCGCGTCCTCGATAGAACCGCGCGCATCTTGGCGCATTGCCGGTGACGAGATGCACCTTCCGGCCATCGAGATGCAGGTCCTCGGCGATCTGCGCTCCGGACTGTCCCGCTCCGACAACGATGACGGCGCCCGGCGGCAACGCGGCGGCGTTGCGATATTCGGTCGAGTGAACCTGGGCGACAGAATTCGGCACCCGCTCGGCGCATCGCCCCGCTGCGTCTCCTCCCCCCTTGCGGGGCTGGATCAAGGAGTGGGGTCGCGCCGCCCGACGCGACCCGGGAGCAGCGGCGCATTCAGGAGTGTCCCGTGCGACCCCCACCCTGCCCGCCCCACAAGAGGGAGCGAGTGCGCTAACGGCATCGGTTCTGCCGAAATGCAGCGAGCTCTAGGCCGTATCCTCGACGAAGCGCAGGCCTTTGAGCGAAGCCACGTCGTCATAACCGCCCTTGGTCGAGCGCTTGGGCAGCTTGATCTTGGTCCGGGGCGCGTCCTTGTGAGGGATGACCTTGAGCAGGTGGCGAATGCAGTTGAGCCGCGCCCGCTTTTTGTCGTCGGAGGGCACGATGATCCAAGGCGCGAAATCCGTGTCGGTCGCCTTGAACATGACGTCGCGCGCCCGCGAGTACTCATACCATTTGCTGCGCGACGCGAGGTCCATCGGGCTCAGCTTCCACTGGCGCAGCGGATCCTTGATGCGCGCCTTGAAACGTCGCTCCTGCTCCTCGTCGCTGACTTCGAGCCAGAACTTCACGAGGATGATGCCGTCGTCGACGATGGCGTGTTCGAACTGGGGGCAGAGCGTGAGGAAGCGGCGGTGTTGCGCTTCGGTGCAGAAGCCCATCACATATTCGACCCCGGCCCGATTGTACCAGCTGCGGTCAAGGATCAAGATTTCGCCTGCGGCCGGAAGATGGGGCACGTAACGCTGCAGGTAGAGCTGCGACTTCTCGCGATCGGATGGCGCGGGTAGCGCCACCACCCGGAAGACGCGGGGGCTTACGCGCTCGGTGATCGCCTTGATCGTCCCGCCCTTGCCGGCGGCGTCGCGTCCCTCGAAGACGACAACCACGCGCAAGCCCTTGTGCTTGACCCATTCCTGTAGCGCGCAGAGATCGACCTGCAGCTCGAGGAGCGCCTTCTCATAGTCCTTACCGCTCATGGGTTCTTTGATGGTTCTCATGGCGCCCTCGACCGGGAGAACCACCGCCGCTTGCAGGCTTCTCCCGGTAATGTTGTTTGTTGACACCCGTATAGGCGAGTCTGGTTTCAAGTCCAACAGGCGGAGCCTGGCGGCCGCCGGCGGACTGCGAGCCAAACCCCGTCACAGATGCGCTAGCGACTTCACAAATTCGCGCGCGAGCGTTTACACTGGGAACTGAAACGGCGCGGCCGCGTTACAAACTTGAGATGCAACAAGCGACTGGGCTTGTCGCTCAAGGGCCTCACGAGATGTCTCCCATCCTCCCGATTTCGTTCTTGGTCACGCTGCTTTGCGCTTACGGGGCAGTCGAGGGGGTGCTTTTTCAGCAGCTGATGTTCGCCGGGGCGGCGCTCTCCGCGACGATATTGGTGTGCTCGTTCGAGGCGTGGAGCGCGCGAGAAATCCCCGTGCGCAGCGACGATGAGATCAGGCTTCGCAACAACTCGGATCACTAACTGGCAGGGTCTGGATCTGGTAGCCGAGCTTTCGGCACGTGCCCGGGAACATGTCTTTCTCGTAGCGGCGATTGGGAGATGGTGGTGTCGAGGCGCGGAGCTTTAGACTACGCGGTGCCGTGATCCCGTCATGAGCCGTGTGCAAGCTGGCCCTTATGCCTCAGGCGCCACTTTGACGCTTGCGTCCGTCCCGCAATGGCAAACCGCACGTGAGAACAAGGTAAACTTTTCCTAATCTTTTTAATCTGCGTCGTCGGAACAAACCCATTCGGCGGCGGTTTGCCGAATATGGCGAAGCGCGCCAGTCCTGCCGTCATTGGGTCACGCTATGTCCCCAATCTTGCCGATTTCCTTTGTGGCTACGCTGCTTTGTGTTCTCGTCGCCATCGACTGGGCCTGGTACCAGCAGGTACTGTTCGTTGGCGCAGCCCTTTCGGCAACGGTGTGGGTGTGCTCGCTTGAAGCCTGGAGCTGCCAAGAGGCGCCGGCGAAGACCGAGGACGATCGCGGCCATTCCTGACCCAGTCGATGCGTCGAACCTCAGCCTAGAAGCTCTCTCCGCCGTCGACGGTCAGCACCCGGCCAATAATGTGGCGTGCGCGGTCGCTGCACAGAAACAGCACCGCACCGGCAATGTCGTCGCCTTCCGCGATCCGGCCGGCGGGAATGCGCGCCAGCACCGCCTTTT
>DATCEJ010000021.1:0-29832 GCA_036510135.1 Roseiarcus sp.
CGATCGTCCGGCGCACTACGGTCGAGGCCTTTGGCCCGGTGCGACGGCTCAACCCCACACAGGTATTTGAGCTTGGCTTCGAGGGCATAGCGCCGAGCAAGCGCCACAAGAGCGGCGTCGCCGTGCGCTTTCCCCGCATGCTGCGCTGGCGGCGCGACAAGCCGATCGCCGAGGCCGACACGCTGGATGCGCTCAAGGCGCTGTTGGCCGCCGGGCGGGAAGGGTAAGGGGGCGAGGATGCCGCGAGTTTTCATTGCGAGCAACGCGAAGGGGAACGTAGAGCGCCCAACGACTCCTGGATCGCCACGACGCTCCGCTCCTTGCGATTGACGAATGTAGAGCCCCGCGCCTTAGCCCGGCTTCCGGAAGCGCCATTTCCGACGGGTCGCTCTCATGATTCTCGCCGATTCGAAATCTATCATTGAGCGCGGGCGGGGCCATTAGGGCTGGGGCTAGTCGTCCAATTGGTTCGCTAAGACAGACGGGCGCCCGCGCTGTTCCTCACACAATAGCAAACGACTTTCGACCTCTGAATGAACTGAAGGACACGCTAACTCAAGGCGGCGCTCGCGTTTAGGTATTTTCACCCATTGCAGTTCAGCAGCAATTTACTAGAGATATCTCTCCGCCGTTTCCAGCCATGAGTGAGGTCCCCTGGTTGCGAACTGAATAGAGCGGTTGGGAGGATTCCTTGGCAAAGCCAGCAATACACCCCCCCGAGGGGTTCGCTCGCGGCGAATCGCTCCGAAATATGATGGTCAACGTGTCGCGCGCATTGGATCAGTCTCCAACGGAGGTCGAGCAGCTTCACCGTCTCATCATCACCGTCCTGCACGAGAAGTTCCCGAACGCCACCGACGCGCCTCAGCACGAATTGTTTCATGCACTCGAACCCTCGGTGCGAGCCCGCATCGAAAGTTCGGAGTCGCACAGGGCGACGCTGGCCGCGATTGTCTCGCGCTTCGAGGCGCTTCCTGGAAGTGAGAAAATCGGGGCCAACCGGCGCCCGCATCACCACGCGATCGTTGTCGCGGTCATCGCCGGCCTGATCATCGCCGCGGTGATTGTCGGCGTCGTCTGCATATACCTAGCGGTCAAATACGACGATTGATCGAGATCGGAGGCGCCGAGGCGCTGTTAGAGGAAACTCCCGGAGCTGGCAGAGAGATTCTGCACCGCCTCATAATCCCTCGCCGGCCGACATTGCGCAGATAAGCGACAGATGCCGGTAGGGCAGGCCGGTTTCCCTCGCCCAGGCGTTGAGCTGTTCCTGAATCTTGGCGAGGTCGCGCTTCGACGTCGGCGCCGCCGCGATATCGAGGCCGGCGTCGCGCAGGCAGGTGGTCACGTCCTTCGTCGCCACGAAGGCGTCGTAGCCGAGAAACCTGAGCAGCATCTGTCCGCTGGCGCCGCCGAGCCGGCTGCCCCGCCTGGCCAGAAGCTCGAGCAGTCCGACCTCGTCGGAGGGCGGCCATTGCGAGAGGAACTTGCCGAACGAACCATGCTCCTTCGCGACATCGAGCACGAAGCGCGCGTTCTCACGCACCGAAGCGATCTTCGCGCCATTGCGGACGATGCGGGCGTCCATGGTCAGCTTGTGCCAGAACTCGTCGGGCTCGGATAAGAGCCGCCGCGGCTCGAAGCCGAGGAAGGCGTCCTTGAAGCTCGGCCATTTCGTTTCGATCACGCCCCAGGCAAAGCCGGCCGAAAACACGCGCTTGGTCATTTCGGCCAGCACCCGATCGTCGGAGAGCTTGCGCAGCGCTTCTGGGTCGGGCTTGGGCGGCATGAGCCTCGCGAGGGCTTCGGCGCCGCCTTTACGCATCTCGGCTCGGGCTCGGATGGGCTCGAACGGCGTCAACGCAGGACCTCCCTAGCGCGGTTGGGCTATCCCGGCCCGCGGTGTTGCCTACACGATGCAATAAAGGAGATAATGTGGTCGAATTCGCGGATGCATCCGAGTTTGTATCCACGTCATGCGAGCGCCGTGGACCATTCTTGCGAAGGCGATTGGGCCAGGGGGCAAGATGGTGCGCCGAATTGGATTGCGCGCTTGGATGTTGTGTCTTCTGGTCGCAATCCTGCTCCTCGCGGCGGTAGGGTTCGCGCTCCTTATCCTCATTAATAACGTTTCATTTCCGAGGCTGTCTCGCGCCGATTTTACGAACAGGTTGGATCGATCGCTCGCAGCCAGCACGTCCTGGGCTGCGAAACAATTTCCTTCGGACGGCTCCGGCCGCCTGATGGTCACCGATTTAGGCGCGGAGTTCGCTTCCAACCCGGCGCTCGTGCATATGCTCGTGGACCTATCAAAAATTTCAGCCGATCCGCGGCTGCAGGAACTCAGCTCGAGAGTTGTCGCGGAATACCGCCGGACTCCCGTAGGCTTGGCCGGAAAGATGGTTGACCCCACAATCGCCGAACCGCCCTTGGTTGCTCCGAACATGGAAGAATACCAACGCTGGATGTTGCACGCTATCTCGCCCGAGGAATTGCCCTTGTCCGACGCCGAGCGGGCAGACATGTTCTCTACAGGCAAGCTCAAGATGTATAATCTCACGCATCAGCTGTTTGCCTTTTACTTCGCCCGCAAGTTCCACGGAGAAACGCCCGAGTTGCACGCCTTGATGGACAGGGCTGAACAGAATATCGCCACGGAAGCCACATACGATTTTCGAGTCACCGATCTATACTTGGAACGCATCGCTTTCCTTTTGGCGGCCGGGAGGCCAGATCTGGTGAAACCGCGTTGGGTTGAACGATCCCTGGCGGCGCAGCAGAGCGACGGAGGCTGGCGCTACACCTGGGGCGGCTGGGGTCCGCACGTGTTGAGGTATGCGGGTCCCGGCGAGCGTTCGCTGGCTCATTCCACCGTTCTAGGGATGTGGCTCACGAACATGCTGAAATACCGCTATCCGGAATGGATAGCCAAGAACTACCAATAAACGGGTGAGTTCGCGTTTTCAGTAGGGCGTGCGTCAAGCCATCTGCATTTGGTGTTCAACAAGGCCGGCCTCCCGGGACGATCAAGTCCACTCGATTGCCTGAAATTTGTCTTGGCCTTCCCGACAAGAGTTCCTAGCCTGCCGACTGACCGACCGGCGCCGCCCGAGCCGCGTTGGTCTGAACGCGCCACCGTCTGGAGAGCCCCCTTGATCCGCTTCTATTTCCACCCGACGCCCAATCCCGCCAAAGTTGCGCTCCTGCTCGAGGAGCTCGGGATGCCTTACGAGCTCGCGCCCGTCGACACAGCCAAGGGCGAGCAGCACGCGCCCGCCTTTCGCGCCATCAATCCAAACGGCAAGGTGCCGGCGATCGTCGACACGGAAGGGCCGGGCGGGCGCGAGGCGCGGGTGTTCGATTCGAGCGCCATCCTGCTCTACCTCGCCGAGAAGGCCGGCCGATTCGTCGGTTCTCCCGCGGATCGCCCGGAGCTTTTGTCCTGGCTCTTCTTCATCGCCAGCGGCATCGGTCCGTTCTCCGGCCAGGCGGTGCATTTCCAGCACGCTGCGCCGGAAAAGATCCCGTATGCGGTTAACCGGTATCGGCGCGAGATCGAGCGGCACTATCGGGTTCTGGACAGCCACCTCGCCGGCCGGCAGCATATCGTCGGGGACTATTCGATCGCCGACATGTCGGTGTGGGGCTGGCTCGGCCGCGCCGCGAGGGTTCTGCCCGGCGCGGACGACCCGCTGGCCGATTTCCCGAACCTCAAGCGCCTGTACGAAAAGATTGACGCGCGCCCGGCCGCGGCGCGGGCCAAAGCGGTCGGAAAGGATCACGCGTTCAAGAAAGACGTGGACGAGCAGACGAAGCGCGCGATGTTCCCGTCGAATTATCCAGAGATCGCAATGTGACTTAAAAGGGGAGAGATCCGACGTAGCTGAGAGGACGCCAGGATCTGTGCGACTGCGGGTCGCCGTCGAACACGATCTGATCCGCCCATTTGTACGCGGCCTCCCGCTGCTCGGCCGTGCGCACTGTCCAAACCATGATCGGCGCGTCGGTGAACTGTTTGACCAGGAACGGGATCTTGTGTGGCAGGTCGTCGACGTTGAAGGACAGGAAATCCGGGCGGGCACGGTCGTAATGGTCGAAATCCGTCCAGTCCCGCTTCTGTTCGGCGCTTAGAAAATCCCAGTATGGATCGTCGTAGGAGCCTTGGGCGAGGAGGCCAATCGGGCAAGGTTCCCCAGATAGGCGCACGTGAGGGCGACGCAGCCGCAAATAGGCGGCGAGATCGTGGTCGAAGCTTTTGAACGCCAGCGGCCCATCATAAGTGGCGGCCAGAGCGGCGGCGCGGTCGGCGATGCGCCAGTCGCCGTCGAACCGGCTCTTGAGTTCGCAGATGATCGGGGTCCGGCCGGCGACCGTCTGAAGAAACGCCGTGAAGGCCGGAGGGGGCTCGTCCGACCCGTTGATGCGAACCTTCGCGATTTCTGCCGCGCTGCGCGCCGAAAGAGGGCCGGTCGAGTCAGTCAGGCGATCGAGCGTTTCATCATGAAAAACAATGGCTTCTCCGTCGGCGCTCAACTGGATGTCGCACTCGATGGCGAACCCACCCGCCACGGCCGCTTCCGCCGCGCGCAGCGTGTTTTCGATCACGCCGTTCGCGCTGTCGTGCAAGCCGCGATGGGCGATTGGACGCTCGATCAGCCAGGAAGGCGCGTTGACCGGCGTCAAGCCTCGATCTCGAACATGGCTTCGACCTCGGCCAGCGCGTTGAGGGGCAGATGCGCGACGCCAACCGTGGTTCGGGCATGACGGCCCCGATCGCCGAACAGTTCGGCGATAAAATTGGAAGCGCCGTTCATCGCTTGGGGCAGGGCGTCAAAGCTCGACTCGACGGTAAAAAACCCGCCGAGCCGCACGACCTGTTTCACCTTGTCGAGATCGCCGAGCGCCGCTTGCGCTTGGGCCAGCACGTTGATGACGCAGAGCCTCGCCGCCTCGCGCGCGGCGTCGACCTCGGAATCAGCCGACAGCTTGCCCTGATGGCGCTCGGCGAGTTTTCCGTCTTCCCCCAGCGGGAGCTGGCCTGAGACGAACAGGAGCGAGCCGGCGCGGACGGAAGGAACATAGTTTGCGACCGGCGCCGCAGGTTTCGGCAAAACGACGCCCATCTCTTTCAGGCGTCTGGCGGTCTGGCTCACGCGGGCGAGACTCCTCGGCTTGCCTCTCGGTCGCGCGCGGGCGAAAGCTGTCGGCGGGCGACCCTCGCCTATGTCGCCTTTCCCGTGAAGGCAAGCTTGTTTTTGCCGTGTTGCGCGCTTAGGTTCGGACGAAAGAGTGGATGCGCTGGCGGCTTTCCGACCGGGCGGCGCGCAATGGGATGACGGCCATGGGTAGCTTTAGCATTTGGCATTGGATGCTGTTCGGCGCGGTTGCGCTTCTGCTGTTCGGCGGCAAGGGCAAAATTTCCGACCTCATGGGCGATGTCGCCAAGGGCGTGAAATCGTTCAAGAAAGGCCTTGCCGATGACGATGAGCCGACAACGGCTTCGACGGTCACGCCGCGGCCGATCGAGAACCGTGTCGCCGTCGACGCGAACGACGTTCACAAGGTCAGCTGAACTCCCTTAAGCAAAACGTTCGCCGACCGGAATGGCGGCGCGCAGCGTTGACGCCGGTGGGAGCCCGCCCGGTTAGCCATGTTTGATTTTGATATCAGCAAGATGATCATTGTCGCGATCGTCGCTTTGGCGGTGATCCCGCCGAAGGATCTGCCGCGCGTCATGCGCACCGTGGGCCAGACAATCGGCAAGATGCGGCGCATGGCGTCCGAGTTCCAGGGCCAGTTCATGGACGCCATGCGAGAGGTCGAACGCGAGGCCGACCTCGACAGCGTGAAGAAGGAATTCCAGGCGATCAACGACCAGGCGAAGATCGACACCAGCTTCGATCCGGTCGGCTTGATGCGCGAGGACATGACGAAGGCCGTCGCGTCCTCAGCGAGCGTCTCCGAGGCCGTTGCTTCTGATGCGGCTACGCCCGAGATTGGCAAGTCCGAGATCGAGAAGCGGGAGATTGCCCTAACCGGCCCCGAGCCTGCCACAACTGCCGCCCCGCCCGACAAGGAGGCAGAGCCAGAGGCGTCCGCCCAGAGAAGCGCGGCGGAATGAGCCAAGAGGACATCGACGCCACCAAGGCGCCGTTGATGGACCATCTGATCGAGCTGCGGGCGCGGCTCATCAGGTCCCTCTACGCCTTCCTGGCCGCCTTTCTTGTCTGCTTCTTCTTTTCCCGCCACATCTACAACGTTCTCACGTACCCGTACGTGCGCGTGGTGGGCGCGGAAAAGGCGACGCTGATCGCCACCCACTTTCTCGAGCAGTTCTACACCAACATCCGGCTCAGCATGTTCGGAGCGGCGGTCATCGCCTTTCCGGTCATCGCCGTTCAGATCTACAAGTTTATTGCGCCAGGCCTCTACCGCAACGAGCGGATGGCCTTTCGGCCTTACCTGATCGCGACGCCGATCTTCTTCCTGTTCGGCGCGCTGCTCGTCTATTTCGTCGTGATGCCGCTCCTGATCCGCTTTTCAGTGTCGCTGCAGCAGGTCAACGTGCCGGGCGAGGCGACGATCGAGCTTCTACCGAAGGTGGACGAATATCTGTCGCTCATCATGACGCTCATCTTCGCTTTCGGCATTGCCTTCCAGCTGCCTGTCATTCTCACCCTGCTCGGCCATGTCGGCATTGTCGATTCCGCCTATCTCGTGAAGATGCGGCGCTATGCGATCGTCGCGGTGGTCGGGCTTGCCGCGATTCTCACGCCGCCCGATCTCATCAGCATGACCTCGCTCGCCCTGCCGATGATCCTGCTCTACGAGGGCTCGGTGATCGCGGTCAGAACGGTCGAGAGGCGGCGCGCGCAGGCGCAACAGCGCGCGGCGAACAATCCCGCGACGTAGAGGGCGCTTCTTAGGTCGGGTAAAGCGAGGGCAGGTTCAGGTGCTGCTCGACACGGCGCACGCGCGCCTCGAGGTCGCTGATGATCACGCCATGGCCGATGACGGAGGTGTGGTAGTCGATCACCGCGCGGCGAAGTCCAACAATCTGTTCGCCAAGCTCCTTGCGCGTCGTTAGAATATCGGACGCGACGTCGGCGCGAAGAGTATGGATGTCCGAGGCGACGTCGGCTCTCAACGAGGCTAAGTCCGCCTTGGTTGCCATGTCAGACCTGACATCCCCGAGCTCCGCTCGCATCTGGCGCAAAAGCTCAAGGATGAGGCTCGCGGGCTCTTCAGGCATCGCGTGATCTTAACACCGTCTTCGACTGGTGTCAGTCTCCGCTCAAGCCCGCCCGTGGAAGTGCGAACGCCAACGGTGTCGAACCCGAGGCGGGGGCGGCGACATGCCGACATAAACCACCACCACCTTAGAATAGACCGGAGGATCGTGCGGAACGTGCGACGCGTCCCCAAGCAGCAATTGCAGCGTATGGCGTCCCCTCGGCAAGGTCACCGTCGCTTCGGTCTGACCAGCGCCGAAGTGCAGGTGGTTTTCGTCGTTCGGAATCGGCTTATCCAGGGGCGGTAGCGCCGCGTCGATCAGCAGGTGATGGTGTCCGGAGTTCGCCTTGTCCACGCCGGCTGGGGCGACGCCCATCTTTTCGAGTCCGAAGCGAACTGTGAAGGTGGTCGGCACATACGCGCCGTTTTCTGGAGAAACGATATAAACGCGCGCGCCCGGCGGAGAGGGGTGGCGGGTTCCGGGCGCTGAGGGTTGGGCCGCCGCAGCGGCGGGCGCAGGCGCCGATTCCGCGACCGTCACGTGAATCTTGTCGGAATAGATCGGCGGCGTATGGGGGATATGGTCCGCGTCGCCGAGCAGGAGTTGCAGCGTATGCGGGCCGGGCGACAGCGAGAGCTCAGTTTCCGTCTGGCCGCCGCCGAAGTGAAGATGGTTCTCGTCGTTGGGGATCGGCTTGTCGAGAGGCGGCAGGTCCGTATCGATGAGGAGATGATGATGACCCGAGTTGGGCCTCTTGGTTCCGGCGGGCGCGACGCCCATGCCATGCAGCCCAAAATGGATCGTCGTTTTCGGCCCGATGACGGCGCCGTCCTTGATGTCGATGAATTCAACTTTGGCCCCCGGAGGGGAGGGTGTGGGTCCTCCCTGAGTGGCGGCCTGCGGAAAGGCGGGGCCAGCGAGAAGAAAGCCCGCCAGGATCGCGATCGTCGCCCAAGCCGTCCGCCCCATCGTCGATCTCCAATGATTTTGGCGCTTTGCCTGTGATTCCAAGCCCGGCGCCAGCAATGTCGTTGTCTTTCTCGGCCCAGCCGTTCAAGCCGGGACCTCACAATGATTTGTTATCGCGATCGATGAGATTGTAAAGCTCTCAAGAATCCGTGGTTCGAATCGCTCGGCTTTTTCATCGGCTTCTTGTTAGGGCCCTCGTGAGTTGATAGGTCTCGGAATTAGACGCGCCAAGGGGTTACGCGGCGCATGCTCTGGAGATCGCACATCCCACAACAGTGGTTGGAGGGTCGTTTCTGGAAAGCCCCCGCAGGGTTGGCGGGCGCGGCGTTCGCGCTTTGCGTCGTCGGCTCAACTTGCGTCGCCGAGGCCGGCGAGACGCGATTGCCCGGGGAAACGTTTCGCGACTGCGCTGATTGCGTCGAGCTTGTTGTCGTCCCGGCCGGCGAATTCCAAATGGGTTCGAACGCCAAACCCGCTGAGGCGCCCATCCATAAGGTCACGATCAAAAAAGACTTCGCCATTGGCCGGCGCGAGGTGACGTTCGCGGAATGGGATAAGTGCGTCGCGGCAGGGGGGTGCAAATACAGTCCCCCTGACCCGACTTGGGGGCGGGGAGAGGAACCTGTCACCAACGTCAGCTGGGACGACGCCAAGGAATTCGTCGCCTGGCTGGCAAAGACGACAGGAAAGCCCTACCGGCTGCCGACCGAAGCAGAATGGGAATATGCCGCGCGCGGCGGCTCAACCCTGCAATATTGGTGGGGTAAGGCCATCGGGGCCGGAAAGGCGCAGTGCGCCGACTGTGGAGTGGGCGACGCCAGCAAACCGGCAGTCGTGGGTTCGTTCCGTCCGAACGCCTTCGGGCTCTATGACACGTCCGGCAATGCCGCCGAATGGATCGAAGACTGCTGGAACCCCTCCTATCGGGGCGCGCCGAACGACGGATCGGCCTGGATGAGCGGAGATTGCTCGCTTCACGTTCTCAGGGGAGGGTCGTTCGCCGATAAGGCCGCTGCGGTCCAGTCGGCGGCGCGGTTTCGTTATGACGAAGATGTTCGATATTACGCCAACGGCCTCCGGGTCGCGCGAGACGTGAATTGACGCATGCAGGACATCATGGGAATGTCCTTTTCGCTCCGTTGCCCCAGAGGTTCAGTTGGGGAGCGGCGAGGTTGGCCGATGGGAATCCTTGCCAGGTTCGCGTTCTGTCTTGCGTTTGCGCTTGGGATAACGCTCGCGACGCAAAGCGACGCGTTCGCTGAACGGCGGATCGCTCTGGTCATTGGCAACGGCAAGTACGAGAACGCGGGCGTTCTCGCCAATCCGACCAATGACGCCGACGCGGTCGCCGACCTGTTCACCAAAGCCGGGTTCGATTCCGTCGATCGCCGTCGCGATTTGGGCGTCGTCGAGTTCAAGCGCGCGGTTCGGGAATTTGTCGATCGCGCAGCCAGCGCCGACGTCGCGGTCGTTTACTATTCCGGACATGGGTTGGAAATCGGAGGCGTAAACTACCTCATTCCGGTGGACGCGAAGCTGACGAGCGTGCTCGACATGGAAGACGAGGCGGTGTCGCTGGACCGCATTCTTGTCGCGGCCGGTCACGTCAAAAAGCTGAGCCTGATCATTCTCGATGCGTGCCGTGAGAATCCATTTCATCCGACAGCAGACGCCGCGCGCGTCACCCGGGGCGTCTCGATGGGCCTTGCCGGCGTCGGCCCGACTGTCGCCGACACGCTGATCGCTTTTGCGGCCAAGGCCGGCTCCGTCTCCTACGACGGCGACGGCCGCAACAGCCCGTTCACGACCGCGCTCCTTAAATACATCACCCAGCCGGGCCTCGATATCCGCCTCGCGCTTGGCAAGGTGCGCGACGATGTGCTGCGCGCGACCAATCATCGTCAGGAGCCTTACGTTTACGGCTCGCTGGGCGGCGACAATGTCGCGCTCGTGCCGGCGCCGACAGCGGCGGCGCCGAGTGTCGCCGCGATACCCCCAGCGGCGCCGAGCCCGGCCGCCGCCCCGCCTGCGAATGCCGACGCCGACGAGGCTTCGGACTATCGGACCACGGAACGATTTGCCTCGCTCGATGGCTGGCGCGCCTTCCTCGCCATCCATCCGGACGGCGCTTATGCGCGCCTCGCTCGGGCGGAGGTCGACAAGCTCCTCGCCCGGCAGAAATTGGAGGCGGCAAAGACGGAAACTGCGCCGGTGGTGACGGCGAGGACGGAAGTCGCGCCGCCGCTCTCGCCCGACGCGCTCTGTGAGCGCGATGAGGATCGCCTGGTTCATTTGCGCGCCAATCCCACGAGCGAGGAGGCCTCGCATTTTGCGAGCGAACTGAGTTGCGAGAAGCTGCGGCCACAGCTCTCGCGTCTGATGGAAAGCCTCGGCTTTGCGATGCCTGCGCCGGCGCCCGCGAGTTCACCGTCGGCGCCGCAGACGGTCGTGGCGGAGCGGAAGCCGGCCACCGATTGCGCCTCCGAGCAGGCAGCCCTCGACCGCCTGCGGGCGGAGCCCTCCATCGATGAAGCCCAGGGGTTCTGGCGTGGGCTCCATTGCGAGCGGCTGCGCCCCCAGGCGCGGATGCTCATGGAGAGCCTCGATATCGTTGTCGAGGACCCGAGCCCGCATCCGGTGCTGGGCGACGCGTCCGCCGCACTGCCTCCGAAGACGAACGACATCCGTGCGGTCGTGGCGCCGGGGGACAGCGTCGCGGCGGACCCGGCCGCATGCGACCGAGAGAAGCAGGAACTCGACCGCCTTCGAGCCAATCCTGATCGCCGAGACGCGGAACGCTTCGCCCGCGGAATGACCTGCGCCGCGCTGAAGCCGCAGGCCGCGCGGCTGCTGGACAGCCTGAACGACTGATGGTTTGACAAGCGGCGCCAAGCGCGGAAGGCTCGCCTCGGTAAAGCCACGCCGTCGCGCTCCGCAGCGGGCTTAAGATTGCGCGCGCGGACGCAGTTACAGTTTTGCGCGCGACTCAATCTTTTCAGTCGCTTAGGCTTACTTTTCTGCAACTCGGGAGCGATCTAAGCCGCTGTACAACATGCCGTATTTGTTATACTGTAATTCCGGTCGCTGCTCTAGGGATTCAGACGCTGAAACGTCTCCTCGCCGTGCATCGAGAAGGTGACGATGTCCTTGGCGTCAAGATTCATTTTCATGAGATCGACCATGCGGATGCGGCTGTCGTCATAAGTGCGGAAGTAGAAGCGCTTCGCCTTGAGATCGCTCGCGGCCGTCCAGATCGTGTAGTCGGCGAGGACGTTGCCATGATCGTCCTTTTCCGCCTCGCGCGCCGAGCCTCTCGGGATGTCGAAGTTGTTGAGAATATGAAAGGCGCTGAGAATCGCCTCGTCCCCGGTTTTTGGCTGGAGGACGGACTGGCTGAACGCCACCGCGCGCACGAAGCGCGAGGGCGGCGTGAAGTCGCCGGGCATGCCCAGCATACCTGAGCCCTGGCCAAACGGCTCGAGCGTGACCGACCCGAGCTTGATCGGCGGGTGATTGTCGAGCGAGAAGTTCACATAATTGCGCAGGTTGGTCATGTGCCAGTCGAAGCCGGGTGAATTGGTGATCACGCCGAGCGCATCGTCGTACAGGTTGAGCTTGCCCCCGACATATTCGATGACGAGGCTCTTGCCCGTGGCGTCGCGGACGATGGCATGGATGGGCGGCGAGAAGCCCCATTGCTTGAGCACCGTCTCCGCGACGAGGATCGAGCCGATGTTGGCTTTGACCTCGTCGACGCTGGCGAAATTGTCGAGAAGCCATGACCCCAATTGCCAGGGTGCGATGGTCTTGCCGGCGTCCGCCGGGGTGTAAGTCGGATAGCCGGCGGTCGTTGGGAAGTAGAACAATCCCGCCGCCAGCCCGGCCTCGTTGACGCCGTCGATAAGGATCGGCAGGCCCACCCCATTCGCGCCGACGCTCGCATATTTCGCTTTCCACTTGAGGCCATCCTGGCCGTCCGGGGTGAGGCCGATCCGCTCGAAGCCGCGCGGCGAGACGAGCACGTCGGATTGAAGATCGACGGCGAATTCGAGCGTCCGCGCATGGACCACCGTCCCATCGGCGGCGGTCAGGCGGATGCCGGTGCAGGCGTCCGCCGCGCTCGCCACAAAGAGGGCGCCGGCTGAGAGAATCGCGACGAGTGTCTTGGCGTATCGAGCGGCAATCATGACGCGGGCTCCGGGGGAAAAAAAATGAAGCCGCTCGCGCGGCGTCGGACGGAAGGGCGATACGGACTGGCATTGATCGCCCTAGAGACTTGCTTCAACCTTAAGCGAGCGCGGCTAACGTCGGATTGACAGGATTGCACGCCTTGCCGCCGATTTCGAGCAACAGCGGCGGCAGAGCGGTTGAGCCGTTCGGTACGCTTCTGCTATGGGCGGGCCTCGGTCCAGGCTCCCGCCGTCGAAGCTGGGGCCGCGGGCTCCCGCCTAAGGTCAGATCATGCACGATATCCGATGGATCCGCGAAAATCCTGAGGCTTTTGACAAGGGCTTGGAGCGCCGCGGGCTAAGCCCGCTGGCGGAATCGCTGGTCGCGCTGGACGAAAAGCGCCGTGCGGCCATCCTGGCGCTCCAGGCCGCGCAGGAGCGGCGAAACGCGATCTCCAAGCAGATCGGCGTGGCGATGGCGCGCAAGGACAGTGTCGCAGCCGATGATTATCGCGCTGAGGTCGCCGGGCTCAAGGCGACCATGCCGGAACTTGAGGCCGCCGAGCGGGAGGCGGGGGCGGCGCTCGATGCGGAGCTCTCTGCGATTCCCAACCTGCCGCTCGCCGATACGCCGGACGGCAAGGACGAGAACGACAATGTCGAGCTTCGCCAGCACGGTCGCTTGCCGACCTTCCCGGATGGCTTCAGGCCCAGGGAGCATTTCGAGATCGGCGAGGCGCTCGGCCTCATGGATTTCGACGCTGCGGCGAAAATGTCAGGCGCTCGCTTCGTCGTGCTCAAGGGGGCGCTGGCCCGGCTCGAGCGCGCGCTCGAGCAATTCATGCTCGACCTGCACACGAGCGAACATGGCTACACGGAAATTGCTCCGCCAGTCCTGGTGCGCGACGCGGCGATGTTCGGCACCGCGCAATTGCCGAAATTCGAGGACGACCAGTTTCTCGCCACTCGGAACGTGTCAATCAACGAGGCAATTAACAGATCCGTGGAAGAGCACTACGCGAATTCCAAAAACCCAACTGCCTTTGGCGGTCTTTCCGCGGCTCCATTGAGCGAGAAGTTTTGGCTGATCCCCACCGCCGAAGTGCCCCTCACCAATCTCGTGCGCGAAAGCATTGTCGACGAGAAAACCCTGCCGCTCCGCTTCACCGCCGGGACTCTATCCTTCCGCGCCGAGGCGGGCGCCGCGGGGCGCGACACGCGCGGCATGATCCGCCAGCATCAGTTCAAGAAGGTCGAGCTTGTTTCAATTACGACGCCCGAGCAGTCGCGTGACGAGCATGAGCGGATGACGCACTGCGCCGAGGAAGTGCTGAAGCGCCTTGGCCTGCATTTCCGCACCATGGCGCTGTGCGCAGGCGACATGGGGTTCGCGGCCCAAAAGACCTATGACATAGAGGTCTGGCTGCCGGGGCAGGGGCGGTTTCGTGAGATCTCGTCCTGCTCAACCTGCGGTGATTTTCAGGCTCGCCGCATGAGCGCCCGCATGAAGGGGACGGACGCCAAGTCCACCCGTTTCGTCCACACGCTCAACGGTTCGGGCGTCGCTGTCGGTCGGGCGCTAATCGCAGTGCTCGAAACCTACCAGCAGCCGGACGGCTCAGTCGCCGTCCCGGACGTTTTGCGCCCCTACATGGGCGGGCTGACGCGGATCGAGGCTGCTGGCTAGCAGGTTCTCACAGGCTGCTGGCCGATGTAATTGCCGTAGGCGTCATAGATCGGCGCGTAGGACGTGCAGCCGCCATAGCCGCCGTATCCGCCATAATACGCGCCGCCAAGCAACGCGCCCGCAGCCAATCCGCCGATGATGGCCGGGCCCGCCCAACCTCCGCCGCCCCAACCGCCGCCATGCCAGCCGCCACCGCCGCCGTGCCAACCCCCACCGTGGAAGCCGCCGCCGTGGAAGCCGCCGCCATGGAACCCGCCGCCATGGAACCCGCCACCGTGGCCACCGCCACCATGAAAGCTGCCGGCTGCGGATGCTTCAGTCGTGGCGACAACCATGAGGGACAATGCGGCCAAGCCCGCAATGCTCGTTCTCGTTATGTTTCGCATCGATGAACTCCCATCTTCCGGGTCCAACGGCGTAAAGCCGAAAGAGTTCCCGTCCTCGGAGGAGTTCGGGGCGGCGCCCAGAAATCCGAAACGACTGAGAGAAGTCCTTCGCGGTAAGTTGATTATCGCCCGTCGTCCCAAACCAGGCTCCGTGTCCTGATGATGGAGACATAGCAATTTCCGCTATTCGCCGCTGTAAGCGCGATCACACGCCGGCCGCGCGCTCCCGCTTCCTTGTTGTCGACGAGCCACCTGGCGAGTTTGAGCCAAGAGTGGGCTCGCTTTTTCCCTGTCTGGCGGCGAGCGGCGCTGATCAGGCTTCGCTCGAAAGCGGGAATCTGCGGGCTCATTATGGGAGGATCGCTCGGAACGTCGGCGATGAACCCGGGCGTCCACGCGCTCTGTCAGGAGAACCGCTGCTTCGCCCGGGAGATATTCGCGCACACGATGAGCAGCATGAACAGCGCGTTGAGGATTTCGGATGGAACCTCAATCATTGTACGGCGCCTCGGTCGCGCGAAAGCAGAAAACGAGGAATGCAATCGTCGTAAAGGCGCTGCCGACGCCGTAAACAGCGAGAATATCCAAGGTTTGAGCCTCCGCGCTTCGCAACCATCGGCCGTCAATTTCGACGACAGAATCGCTCTACAACCTGAGATTGCGGGGAGGGCCGGGTACAAGTCAAGGTCCATATCTGTAGACCCGGATTTTCGGTATGGGCTGGTCAAGACCTCGTTATGAGGCCGGAATCACATTGAATTCATATTGAATCGCATGTGATCGAAATGGCGCCTGGAATCCGCCCGATCAGACAAAGCGGATTCGAGCGCCCTCAAGCGGAATACCCGTGAGTTTCGTCCTCCATTCCTCGCCGGCGGCGACGGGAAAGGCGCGGGTGAGCGTTCCGGTGGTCACGATTTCGCCCTCGGCGAGCGCTGGGCTGTCCAGATCTTGCGCCAGCGTCTCGGCGAGATGGCGAAGGGCGAACAAAGGTCCGTCGAGGACGTTGGCCGCGGCGCCGCGATCGACATGGGCTCCGTCACGGAACAGGTCGATCTCGAAGCGGGAAAGCTCGCGCGTCCACTCCTCCCGCCGTGACGCCGCCGGATGACGCGGTCCGACAAACAATCGTCCATGGAGGCCATAGGCGGCGACAGTATCGGGCGCCTGGAACGACCAGTTCGGGAAGATTGACTGCACAATCTCAAAGCCGTGGGCGATCCAATCGATGCATTGGATGAGGGCCTGCTCGTCCATGCCGGGCTCAGGACGGGCCGCAAGGCCAAACATGATCTCGGGCTCGATCCTGGGTTCGGCAAGTCCCTTCAATGAAACCTCCAGTGGATCGCTGGTGAGGTCGCGGACCGTGCCATCGTAGACATAGCCCCAGATCGGGGCGTAGACGCCGTATTCCGCCCAAATGGTCCGGTTGGTGAAACCGATCTTGCGGCCGACGGGACGTTCGCCCCGCGCTTCTCTCTCCGCGCGGACCGCTGCCGTGACGTTGTAAGCGTCCTTAAGCCCAAAGTCGGGATAGGATTTGGAGAAAGGGTCGAGTTGCCGACCGGTCCCGAGAACTTCGAGCACGTCTTTAGCGATGTCCTGAAGGTTCATGTGGCGCGGCGTCCTCCCTTGTTGTCGTGGTGACGATAGCCTACCGCCCTGGCGCTGGCCTATCACGATTGGGATAACGACGCCGGTCCGCCATACCTTCGCCCACAACCCTTGTTGGACTTCTGGCGTGCACGCTCCTGGCGCGAAGGAACTTCAGAGGCCTCCCGGTTGTTCCCTCTCGGAAATATATCGAGACGGAGTTCCAGGAATGAGAATCGCGCAGATTTCACCACTGATCGAGAGTGTTCCACCGAGGCTCTACGGCGGCACCGAGAGGATTGTTTCCTACTTGACCGAGGAACTCGTGCGGCAGGGCCATGAAGTGACGCTGTTCGCAAGCGGCGATTCCGAGACGGGCGCCGAGCTCGTTTCCTGCGCTCCCACGGCGCTTCGTCTGGCGCAAGTTACCGACGCAGCGCCCTACACTGTGATACAACTCGAGAAGATTCGTCGGCGCGCCGGCGACTTCGACATCGCGCATTTTCACTCCGACTTCTATCATTTCCCGCTCGTGCGCAGCTTGGGAACGCCCTCGGTGACCACGCTGCACGGACGCCTGGACCTTCCCTTCTACCGCATGCTGCTCGACGAATTCCCCGAGATGCCGCTCGTTTCCATCTCCGACGATCAAAGGCGGATGCTCGCGGCGCAGTGGGTCGCGACGGTGCTGCACGGTCTTCCCAAAGACCTCTATTCGTTCTCGGCGGCCGGCGACGGCGGATATCTGGCGTTCCTCGGCCGGATCAGCCCGGAAAAGCGCCCAGACAGGGCGATCGAGATCGCCAGGCGCGCCGGCGTTCCGCTCAAGATCGCCGCAAAGGTCGACAAGGTCGACCAGACTTACTTTGACGAGACGATCCGCCCGCTCATCAAAGGTTCCGGCGTCGAATTTATCGGCGAAGTCAACGACAATGAGAAGCAGGCTTTCCTCGGCGGCGCCTCAGCGTTGCTCTTTCCCATCGATTGGCCGGAACCCTTCGGCCTCGTCCAGATCGAGGCCATGGCCTGCGGAACTCCGGTCGTCGCCTGGCGCCGAGGCTCGGTCCCGGAAGTGATCGATGAGGGCGTCACTGGCTTCATGGTCGAGGATATCGACGAAGCGGTCGACGCCGCCCACAAAGCCCGTTCGCTCAGCCGTCAAGCCGTGCGCGAGCGCTTCGAACAAAGGTTCACCATTGAGCGCGTGGCGCGCGACTACCTGCGGGTATACAATTCGCTCGCCGCCGAACCGATCCTGCTTGCCGCCGCCGGGGCGCGGTGCGGCGCCGAGCCCCGGCTGCTTCGGGCGCCTCCCGGGCGCGGAATACCAGTGCAGCAGCCGCCGATGCGTGCCAGCGAGCAAAAGGAACAGGGGATGATGGTTTGACAGCAACGAATCTGAGCAGCCAAGCTGCGCAGGAGGCCTCTAACACCGAAGCAGTCCCTAACCCCTTCTATATTTCCACTACGACCTCCATACTGGAGCGTCGCCCGCGAACGCTCAAGCACAACGACACCTTTGGCGTGTTCGACCATTACGGCGACGTCTCGTCTCGCGGCGGCAGCGCGGAGGGCGTCTTTCACAAGGACACTCGCTTCCTTTCCGATCTGCGCGTCCTGGTCGACGGACAGCGGCCGCTCCTGCTCAGCTCCAATGTCGAAGACAACAACGCGCTGCTGACGGCGGATCTGACCAACCCCGATCTTTTCGCCGGCGGCGAGCTCAAGCTTCCGCGAGATACGCTTCAGATTGTCCGCTCAAAGTTTCTCTGGGCGGGCGCGAGCTATGAGCGGCTGGGCCTTCGCAACTTCGGCGCAGGGGCGCAGGTCTTCGAGTTCGTTTTCCACTTCTCCGTGGACTTCGCGGATATTTTCGAGCTTCGTGGCCATAGTCGGAAACGTCGAGGCAAGAGCGAAGCCAAGGTCGACGAGAGCGGCGTCGTCTTCCTGTACCACGGTCTCGACGGCGTCATCCGCCGCTCGACCATCCGGTTTGATCCGGCGCCGACGACGATCGAAGAAGGCAACGCTCGCTTCGTCGTCGAACTTGGCCCCCGCGAGCACAGCTCCATCTTCATGACGGTCGAGTGTGAAGAGAGCACGCCCAAGCAGAGGCCGATCCGGCAATTTTTCACCGGTTTGCGCGACTCCCGTCGCGCGTTGCATGCGAAGTCGGCTCGCGCCGCTTCGATCGAGACGTCCAACGACATTTTTAACGAAGTGCTGTGCCGGTCTGTCGCCGACCTCTACATGCTCATGACCGATAAGCCGCAAGGCGCCATACCTTACGCCGGCATTCCCTGGTATTCCACGCCGTTCGGCCGCGACGCGATCATCACCGCGATCGAGATGCTGTGGATGGATCCGTCGGTCGCCACCGGCGTGCTGCGGTTTCTGGCCGCGACCCAGGCCAAGGACATAAAAAGAACCTCGGAAGCCGAACCCGGAAAAATATTGCACGAGATGCGCTCAGGCGAGATGGCTCGGCTCGGCGAGGTTCCGTTCGCCTTTTACTACGGCTCCGTGGACAGCACGCCTTTGTTCGTCATTCTCGCTGGCCTCTATTTCGAGCGCACGCAGGATATGCTCCTCGTTTCGGACTTGTGGCCGAACATCGAGGCCGCGCTCAATTGGATCGACACCTACGGCGACAAGGACGGTGACGGATTCGTCGAATATCAGGGCGGCGAAACCGGGCTCACCAACCAGGGTTGGAAGGATTCCGCCGATTCGATCTTCCACGCTGACGGCAGCGACCCGATAGGCCCGATCGCGCTCTGCGAGGTGCAGGGTTACGTTTATGCCGCGAAGCGCCTCGGAGCGAAGATGGCCGCCGCCAACGGCCTCGCAAAACGCGCCGACGAGCTTGACCGCGCGGCCGAGGCTCTCAGGGTTCGGTTCGAAGAAGCGTTCTGGTGCGACGACATCGGCACTTACGCCATAGCGCTTGACGGCCGGAAGCGCCCTTGCAGGGTGCGGTCGTCCAATGCCGGTCAGCTGTTGTTCAGCGGCATCGTCGCGAAGGAGAGAGCGGCGGCGGTCGCGAAGCAGTTGCTGGGCTCGAACTTCTTCACCGGCTGGGGCATCAGGACGATCGCTTCGTCCGAAGCGCGATACAACCCGATGTCCTATCACAATGGGTCGGTCTGGCCGCACGACAACGCGCTGATCGGCCTCGGCTTCGCTCGATACGGATTGAGACAGGAAGCGCAGCGGCTCCTGGCGGGTCTCTTTAACACTTCGCGCTATATGGACTTGCGCCGGCCGCCGGAATTGTTCTGCGGCTTCAGACGCACGCCCGGCAAAGGGCCAACGCTCTATCCCGTGGCCTGTTCTCCGCAGGCATGGGCGAGCGCTGCGCCGCTGGCGCTTTTGCAGGCGTGCCTAGGCCTCGAGTTCGATTCCCAGGCGGAGCAGGTCTGCTTCCGGCGGCCGACGTTGCCGGACTTTCTGGATCGGGTCGTCATTCGCTCGCTCAGCATTGGCGAAGCCCGTGTCGATATCCTCCTGCAGCGCCAAGCTTCCGATGTTTCGGTCAACGTTCTGCGCCGGGTCGGAAGCGCCGAGGTGATGGTGAAGCAATAGACGGGCGCGCCGCCATGCGAGCCGTTTCGCGAAAAACGCCGGGCAGGGCGCCCGGGCTGGCGCTCGCGCTTCTTTTGGCGACGCCGCTCGAGGCGGCCGAGACGCAGCCGCAAATGACCGGCGACGTCCAGATCCATGATCCGTCCGTGATCGAGATCGGCGGCCAATTCGTCGCTGTCGGCACCGGGCAGCAAGGGCCCACCCACGGCGCGATCCGCGCGAAGACGTCTCCGGACGGGCTCAGGTGGACTGACGCGAGCGTCATCGGCGGCGGCCCGCCCGCGTGGGCGCAAGCCGCGCTTGGCTTCAGGCCTTCCAATGTCTGGGCGCCCTCGATCAGCCGTCGTGGAAATACAGTCTTCCTCTATTATTGCCTGTCGAGCTTCGGGCACAACACGAGCGCCGTCGGGCTCATGACCAACACATCCTTCGATCCACTCGAGCCTGGTGAGGGTTGGCACGATCAAGGCCTCGTTCTGATGTCGAGGGATGGCGACGACTTCAACGCCATCGATCCGTTCCGCATCGATACGTCAAACGGAAGCGCCTATCTCGCCTTTGGCTCCTTCTGGTCTGGCATCAAGCTGAGTGAGCTCAATCCGGACACAGGTAAGCTCATCCGCGCGGATGAGCCGCGCATTCCGCTCGCCAGTCGCAATGGGGGCGCAATCGAAGCCGCCTCGATCCTCGAGCATGACGGCAAGTTCACCCTCTTCGTCAGCTTCGACCAGTGCTGCAAAGGCGTCGCCTCGACCTACAACATCCGCATCGGCCGCGCCGACCGGATCGAGGGTCCATACCGGGACGAGGACGGCAAGCCAATGCTGGAGAGCGGAGGTTCGCTCCTGCTCGCCACAACTGGCCGCTTTATCGGGCCTGGCGGGCAGGAGGCGGTGACAACCTCTGAAGGCGACAGGCTGGCCTATCATTATTACGACGGCGCCGGCGCGGGCGCGTCCAAGCTTCAGTTTTCGCCCATCATCTGGAGCGCCGACGACTGGCCGGAGCTCGGGCCGCTGCCGCGATAGCGCCTGACCACGGCTCCGATTCGCCTTTTTCCGGAGAGAACCCGCTCGCCTCGACGCGCGCCTCGTGCGAAAACCCGGGTCATGCGAATCCTCCTTACCAATGACGACGGCATCCACGCAGCGGGGCTCAAGCTCCTCGAATCGATCGCGCGCGAACTGTCGGACGACGTGACCGTTGTCGCTCCGGAGAGCGACCAATCGGGCGTCGCCCATTCTCTTTCTCTCAGCGACCCGCTTCGCTTGCGAGAAATCGGGCCTCGCCATTTCGCTTTGAAAGGCACACCAACCGATTGCGTCATTATGGGCGTGAGGAAAATTATGGCCGATAATCCGCCCGACCTCGTCCTTTCGGGGGTCAATCGCGGCCAGAACGTCGCCGAGGACGTCACCTACTCGGGCACCATCGCCGGCGCGATGGAGGGGGCGCTGCTCGGGATTCCCTCGATCGCGCTCTCGCAGGCCTATGGCGGCCCGGTTGGACGGCCGAAAATCGAGTGGGAGGCGACGGAAACGCATGCCGCGCCGGTCATCCGCACGATTCTGGCCGCGGGTATCAGCCCGGGCGGCCTCGTCAACGTCAACTTTCCCGCCTGCCCGGCGTCCGAGGTGGAAGGCATCGAGCTCACCCGCCAAGGCCGACGCAACACCGAATTGATGCGGGTCGAGGAACGGCGCGACGGCCGCGGCTTCCCCTACTTCTGGCTCATGTTCCAGCGCGGCGCTTACGAGCAGGCGGAGGGGACTGACCTTGCGGCGCTGGCGGCCAAGAAGGTCTCGATCACCCCGCTCAGGCTCGATCTCACTGACCATGATTCGCGTTTGCGATTTGAAAAGGCTTTTGCAAAGCGTTGACGCAATGGAAACGACATCGGCGGGATAAGGACTCGTCATGACCGTGGCCGAATCAGAAGAACGCGCCCAGTTCACGCTCGCCATGCGGGCGCAGGGCATCAACGACCTCAGCCTCTTACGAGCGCTCGAGCGCGCGCCGCGCGCCCTCTTCATGCCGCCGCGGTTCGCCGATATTTCCGGGCGCGACATTGCGCTGCCCATCGGCTGCGGACAGACTTCGCCGCCCCCTTCAATCGTCGCCGCGATGGTCGCCGCGCTCGAGCTTAAGCCTGAGCACCGTGTCTGCGAAATCGGAACCGGAACAGGCTATTGCGCCGCGCTGTTGGCCCAGCTTGCGAACACGATCGTGTCGCTTGAACGATTCCAGACGCTGGCGGTCGAAGCGTCGGCGAGGATCAGGGCCTTTGGGCTCGCCAATGTCACGGTGGTTTGGGGGGATGGATTCGATCATCACAGGTCGGGGGAACGCTTCGATCGGGTCGTTGTCCATGGTCTCATCGAGCCGCCGGGCGAAGCGTTTCGTAGTCTCGTCCGTCCAGGCGGCGTTCTGGTTGCGGTCGTCGACGGCCCGGAGCGGGCCGAGCAGCACATTGTCAGATTGACCGACACGACGAGCGTGGCGGGCGGGGCGCATGACCTGGGTCCGGCGCGCGGGATGAGGCCGCTCGAGCACGGGCTCGCGCGGGCGCTTTAGCGGCGCTTCCTTTTGGTTTCCTCGCACCTCGTCCAGAGGAGCGCCGAACGCGCGTCTCGAAGGACGCTCCAGTGGCGGCTCGCGCATGCTGGAACGCCTTTCGAGGCCGCTTCGCGGCGCCTTGAGGCACGAGGCCAGGTGGGAAAGCGGTGGATCCAATTGCAACACGTTGTAGCCCCAACGTGCACATTCGGCGCGCGAATTTCGACATAATCGTCAACCGACGATTCATCTTAAACCTTCCCTTAACTCGATCGGCGCAAGCTGCATTTGTATGGTGTCGCGTGGGCGTGGGTGGAAGCCGATGAGTGATCGCGTTGCGGGGTTAAAAGGACGCGCGTTTTCGCGTCTTGCGTTGGCCGGGCTCGGCCTCATTTTCCTGTCTGGATGTTCGTCCGACGTCACGCGCTTCAACCAAAGCGACAGTCCGTTCACAAATCCGTTCGCGAGCAACACGACTCACGCTGCGTCGACGTCCGGCGTGACGACGTCGCCGCTCGCGCAAGCGGCGCCCGCCGCGTCCGGGACGCACATGGCTTCGCTCTCGAAGGTGCGGGCAGTGGGTGGATCGGCCGCCGGCTGGACCGCCTCCGGCGGCTCGCCGATCGTGGTCGCCAATGGCGAGACGCTGGACACGATTTCGGGCCGCTACGGCGTGCCGGCTGCTGCGCTTCTCGCCGCCAACGGCTTTTCGAGCGCCTCCGAGGTGAAGAGCGGGACGCACCTTGTGGTGCCCGTCTATCACGCCGACGGCCGCGCGGTCGCAAGCACCGAGAAGGCCGCAAAGAAACACGAGGCGGACGTCGCGGACGCTGACCTCTCCAAGTCCGCCAGGAAGGCGAAGGACAAAGAGAAAGAGAAGACCGCCAAAGCCGACAAGGCTGCCAAGGACGCGGAGAAGTCTGCATCAAGGGACAAGGGCGCGGTAGTCGCCGAGGCCGAGCCGTCCAAGTCCTCGGAGGTGAAAAAGCCGGCGATCGATAAGATGCCGACGGGCAACCTCGAATCGGGCGCGTCGCAGTCGAAGAGCGCCCTGACCGGCGCGCAGGCCGACGCCGCCGGCACGGAACCTGAATTCCGCTGGCCCGCGCGCGGCCGCATCATCCAGGGGTTCAAATCCGGCGGCAACGACGGCATCAACATCTCCGTGCCCGCCGGAACGTCGGTTCGGGCGGCCGAGAGCGGCACCGTCGTCTACTCGGGCGACGGCCTCAAAGGCTACGGCAACCTCGTCCTCATCAAGCATCCGAACGGCTTCGTCAGTGCTTACGGCAATAATGGCGAACTCGACGTGAAGCGGGGCGAACTGGTCAAGCGTGGGCAGGTGATCGCCAAGTCCGGCGACACCGGCAACGTCAATTCGCCGCAGCTTCACTTCGAATTGCGCAAGGGATCGACGCCGGTCGATCCGACGAGCTATCTCGCCGGGCTCTAAGCCGCGGCAAGTGTGGCCAGGTCCGGCCCTCCACCGGACCTTCAAAGGCCGAGCTCCGAGGAACCCCAGACAGACGTTTAATCCTTTGAGCGGCCAATGAGGGCGGCGGGTCCAAAGAAAGGCCCGCCGCCCTTGATTTTGCATGGCCAAGCGAAGAGGGAGAGCGATGCACGCTCGCCCTCTCGACCGGTTCGCCGCGACGCTCATCTTCGCGCTTTGTGTCGTGTGGGGCTTCAATCAGGTCGTCGTCAAACTTGCGCTGCCGGATGTCGGGCCGATCGCGCAGACGGGCATCCGCTCAGGCATCGGGGCCCTCTGCGTCATCGCCTACGCGGTCTTCACCAAGCGCCGCATCTTCGAGATTGACGGCACGGAGGCTGCGGGGGCGCTGGCCGGCGCGTTGTTCACCGCTGAGTTCATCGCGCTTTACGAATCCTTGCGCTTCACCACCGCCGCGCGAGCGACCGTGTTTGTCTATGCCGCGCCGTTCTTTGTCGCCGTCGGCGCGGCGTTCCTGCTTCGGGACGAGCGGTTGAGGCCGATCCAGTGGGCGGGGCTGGCCTTCGCCTTTCTCGGCGTCGCTTGCGGCTTTCTTGGGCGGGCGGACGGCGGCAGCCTCGCCGGAGATGCGCTCGCGCTTCTCGCCGCGGTCTTCTGGGCGGCGACGACCATCGTCATCAAGGCGACGCCGCTCCGACGCATCGATCCGATCAAGGTGCTGCTCTATCAGATCGGATTCGCTGCCCTCATTGCGCCGCTTGCGGCCTATGCTCTGGGCGAAGCGTGGCCGACCCATCTGACGACAATTTCGGTCGTCGCCCTCATATGGCAAGGCGTCTTTGTGGCTGGGGTCAGCTACGCGCTCTGGTTCTGGACGCTCACCCGCTACGCTGTCGCGGAGCTCTCAGCCTTCACCTTCATCACGCCCTTGGTCGGCGTGCTCGCCGGCTGGCTCGTGTTCCGCGAAACGCCGAGCTGGGGATTTTCGCTGGCGATCGTGCTGGTCATCGCGGGTCTCGCGCTCGTCAACTGGCCGCGCGGCGCGCGTGCTGCGTGAGGGGCCAAGCAGCATCCTCGCGACCTGGGTTCGTCGGTTTTTTGGATTTCCTTTGATTGCGGCCGTTTCGTGCGAAAAACCACGGTTTATGAGGGTTGGATTTCCTTGGATTTCCTTGGATTCTCTCGTCCGAATCGAGACTTATCAATGGGTTACACGGGAAATTCGACGGAAAAATTTTCCTGTCGCTTTTTCCCCTTTCGTGGCCCCGCCGGAATGGCCACCCGAGGTTTGGCATGGGAAGGCGCAGAATTGCTCATGAGGCAAGCTTAACTTAATTTCTGATTTTCTGCAATAAATTGTCGCCCGAGCCCCGCCTTTCTTGGCCTCAGTCCAAACGCAACGCGCTGTAGGCTCCTTGCACACTGCGGGGGTGGGAACCGACGAACGCAAGTCGTTGGGCTACTTGCCGGCGAGCGCCGCGTTGAAGAACGCCAGCGCCTCATTGATTGCCGTCTCATGCGTCGCGGCGCGCGGCGCGTCTGTCGGGCAGACGGGGATCGCGGCGTCGCCTGCGGGCGTGCATTCGGCGATGAAGTCGTAATGGCCGACATGGGGCAGCGCCGTGAGTTTGGCCCCGGGAATGAGCCCCGCGGCGACTTCGCCGTTGGTCGCGGGCGGAGCGACCTTGTCCGCGTCGCCAAGCAGGATGCGCACCGGAAGCCGCAAGCTCTTCAGGCTCTCGGGATCGAGGCTCTGGACGATGGCCGGGGCCATCACGAACGCGGCCTTGACGCCAGGGATGCTGAGATCGTCCTTGGCGTGTGCCAGCGCTGACTTGGCGGCGGGCTGAGCGAAGAACGCTTCCGCGTCCGAGCGCGAGAACCGAAATTCTTTCTGTGGCGCACAGACGCCGTCGTCCGGGTGAGCGTCGCAGAATCGCAGAAAGCGCTCGAAATCCACATGCGCGCCGGCCTCGACGAGTGTCGTGAACCCGCCGGCCGAGAAGCCCGCGGCGCCGAGCCGATTGAGGTCGAGATGGGCGCCAATCGTCGGATCGCTCTTCGCCGTGTCGAGCGCGGTTGCGAGGTCGCCCGGCCTCTCCCAGGAGAGGACGGCGCCGGCTATGGTCATGGGGTCACGCCCATTGTTGCCTGGGTGGTCGACGGCGATCACGACATAGCCATGCGTGGCCAAAGCCGTTCCGAACCACGCCATGAGCCGAGCCGTGCCGCCGAATCCATGCGAAAACAGGATCACCGGGCGCGGGCGGGCGTCCTCAAAGGCGGCGTCCGGCGCGGCTGAGCCGGGTGTGAAGACGGGTTTCCCGGGAGGGCCGATGTCGAGCGGCGCCTCGACCGCGCCGGGCGCGGCCGGATACCAGACCGTGATTCGGAGGTCGTCGTCATGCGAGGCGTTGCGCAACACGGCTGACACTTCATGAGCGACGAGATGGCGCTCACCGACCGTCGCGGCCGCGACGGAAGCGGCCGAAGACAACGAGAACAGGGCGGCTGAGAGCGCGGTTACGATCTTGCATCGCATGGTCAGGCCTTTGCTTGCGATTGAAGCTTAGCAGAAGGACGAGGCTCGGGGTGACGGTCGCTCGCCGCTCAATCCAGTCAGGGGCAACTGGCACTGTTCAAGGCGCAGCTTACTGTGAGGAGCATCATGAGGAGCGGAGTGAAGAGAGCAAACGGGGCTGCCAATAGCGGCCACAGTCCCTTCCGGCCATATCGCTGAACGGAAAGGGCGGTAAGAACGATCCACAGCAGGCCCAACACAACCGCGGCGTAAGCTTTCACCCCTCGCGGGAAATCATGGTCGATGTGGAAGATAGTGACGTATTGGACGATAAACGAAACCAGTGCGGCAGCGAGAGCGGCTAAGATCGGCCAGTGGCGGAAAGAAAGTCGCATAGCATCCTATGCGTCAGTCATTCGCCCGCGTCGAGCGGCTTGCCGAGACGGCCGGCGAGATCCTGAATGAACTGCCAGGCCGTGCGGCCAGAGCGCGAGCCGCGCGTCGTCGCCCATTCGAGCGCTTCCGCTTCGAGCTGGGCGGTCGGCTCCTCAAGGTGAAAGTGCTTGGCGTAGCCGTGGACCATGGCGAGGTAATCGTCCTGGCTGCAATGGTGGAAGCCGAGCCAGAGGCCAAACCGGTCGGACAGCGACACTTTCTCCTCGACCGCTTCGCCCGGATTGATGGCGGTCGAGCGCTCGTTGTCCATCATGTCGCGCGGCATGAGATGGCGGCGATTCGAGGTCGCATAGAAGAGCACGTTCGCGGGGCGGCCTTCGATGCCGCCCTCGAGCGCCGCTTTCAGCGACTTGTAGGACGTGTCGCCGGCGTCGAACGAAAGGTCGTCGCAGAAGACGATGAAGCGATAGGGCGCGTCGCGCATGAGCGTCATCAGTATCGGCAGACCCTCGATGTCCTCGCGGTGGATTTCAACGAGCTTAAGACGGCCCGCGACGTCCGTATCGCGATTGATGGCGGCATGCGCCGCCTTGACCAGCGACGACTTGCCCATGCCCCGCGCTCCCCACAGAAGCGCATTGTTGGCGGGCAGGCCGCGGGCGAAGCGCTGCGTGTTCTCGACCAGGAGGTCGCGCACCCGGTCGATCCCGCGCAGGAGCGAAAGATCGACGCGGTTGACGCGCGCAACCGGCGCCAACGCGCGGCTTTCGGCGCGCCAAACGAAGGCCTCGGCCGCCTCGAAATCGGGCTTCGCGGGGGCACGAGGCGCGTGGCGTTCAAGCGCCTCGGCGATGCGGCGGAGGAGGTCGGCTTGGCTTTCGAGGGGGGCCAAAGGGAATCCAGTTCAATTGGGGGCTGAGGCTTTGCCACAAGGAGGCCCCAAGCTCCAGAGCCGGATCCTTGCCGCTGAACGGCGTTCTGTTACCGTAGCCCCAGAAGGCCAAAGTAGGGCAAGCCAATGGCGACCACGCCGCCGATCCTGATCACGCCAAACTTTCTTCTGCCCTCTTCGACAACCACCAGCGACTATCGTTGCGTCGTCAACGCCTTGGGCACGGCGGTCATCTTCGAGCGCATGGTGTTGAAATCGCGCGGGGACTTCGGAAGTCCGCAGCTTTATCTGCTCGACCTGACGCAGAGCGCGGGCGCGCCGTCCTCGTTCATTGCGGACCAGAATATCGAGATTTCCGATCGGCCCGACTGGTGCTGGAAAACAGGCCAGGTCGCCTTCAACTTCGGCCCGGAGATCTGGGTGGGCGTCGTCGACTCGAACGGCGCGAACTTCAGATCGCTCGGGGCGCAAACGGCGAGCATGAACTATCCAACCTGGTTTCCCGACGGGCAGACACTCGCTGTCGAAAACTATGCAGCAAGCTCCCAGCCACACAGCGGCCCACCCTATCCCCTGCCGAACACGACGACGATCGACTCTTCCACCGGCGTCCCTGTCACGCCGGACCTCGAGGGTCTGAATCTGTGGGGCGGCATGCCGAGCGTCAATCCCGTCAATCCCAACCTGATCGCCTTCGCTGGGCAGCCGGTTTCAGGCTCTACTTACAATCAGGACACCAATTATATCTATGTGATGGACACGTCCGGCTCCGATGGGCCGGTTCCGCTCGAGACCGGCGCGTCCAGCAGCGGACCGTTCAATGCGAACTACCAGGGTCGGGCGCCTTGGTGGTCGCCGGACGGCAAGTGGGTCGTGTTTGAGTCCAACCGGCCGTCGCAATACGAAGCCAACAATCTCTACGCGATTTACTTGTATCAATACGGCGGATCGGCGCCTGCGCTGCAGATCACCAGCACGATTTACAATTGCAACCACGCCAAGTGGTTTCCGAACGGGTTTCCCGGCCGTCCGCCCGGCGACTTTCAGCTGATCGTGGCGTCCTGGCAAAATGGCGGCGCGAGCACGCCTTCAGGGCCCTATGGCCTCTCCGTGCTGGATCTTACGCCGCTGGGCCTTACACTCTAATCGTTCACCAAAATAGCCGCACGCGATCTTTTACTTTCATTTCAATAGGATCACAACGGATGCTCAGGACCAGCTGTAAGCGAACAACCCCATGACGACGAGGATGATCACGGCGGCCAGCACGTAATGCTTCGCCTCCCACTCGTGCATGGTGAGGAGGGGCTTGGTGCTCTTGCCAGGACGTTGGGAGGCCATCAGCTTCGCCTAGCACGAACTGCGGGCGCGGCAAACGCCGCAACATGCAGCGTGCAGACGTTGAGTGGAATCTGACGTTCTGTGCTTGCCTTTTGCGCGCAACGGCGCTGTACTACGGCGCGCTCCGAGAATGACGCGCTCCGAGAATGAATCGCATGAACGTCGTCTTAATCGCCGTCGGCTGCATCCTCATGGCGCTCGGACTGATGATGCTCGCCAACCGAGCCGGCTACGTCTATTTCGTCGTCGGATCTCCCTCAGTTCTGGTCGTCGCAGGGGTTGTCGCGGTGCTCGCGTTTTGGATTATGCATGCCGTTCCCAGATGAGGCGCGCGGCTTCTCGCGAAATGGGCCGAACGCGGGCGGCCCTGTGAAACCGCCTCATCCGATGCTATATATCTGGCGAACCGGCCGGGCGCGTCGGTTGCTGGAGACCTGACATGGCGTCGCGACTGTTACGGCGACAGGTTATGACCCTAACGGATGCAGCGGCGGCGCGCGTGCGCGAGCTGACCGAAGCGGCGGACAAACCGATCGTGGGTCTCCGCGTTGGTGTGAAGAACGGCGGCTGCGCCGGCATGTCCTACACGATGGAGCTCGCCGAAGCGGCGAATCCCACCGACGAGATCATCGAGGACAAGGGCGTCAAGGTGCTGATCGATCCCAAAGCCGTGCTGTTCCTGCTCGGCTCGCAGATGGACTTCAAGGTCGACCGGCTGTCGGCGACCTTCGCCTTCTCCAATCCCAACGAAACCTCGGCCTGCGGCTGCGGCGAGAGCGTCGCCATCACGCCTGCGAGCCCCGAGGCGCTTCACGCGCCGGCTTAAGTTACCCGAACGCGGGTAGCGCCCAGCAAATCGGAGTGGGCGCTTTCCTCTATTCTCGACGAAGCGATGACGCTGTTCGGCTGATAAAGCTGGCGGCCGCGTAGCTCAGCGCGGCGTAGGCGACCAATGCGAGCGCGCTGGCGCCCATAAACATGGCGTTTGCAAGCGACCCTTCGGACCAGGGGTATTCGGCCTTCACCGCGCCGTAGCCCAGACCAAGGGCG
>DATCEJ010000022.1:0-2054 GCA_036510135.1 Roseiarcus sp.
CCCCTCTCCCGGTAGCAGACGTGTCAACCCAAGCAGCGCTACGCCGCATCCCTGCCCTTGCGACCCTGACCTCGGCAACCAAGCTGCGACCTGATCGTCCGTGGCATAGGCAAGATAATGCGGACGTATTGGCTTAAATCGCGTACTTGAGTCGGTTTTTTGCCGTACGCTTGGCGGTCTCGCCGCGTTCTGGCTTGGCGCTGGCATGATGAGGTCGCAAAACGCGCGGCGCAACATTAATTAACGACTTGAATATGTAATTCTGTGCAGGAATTCCGAATACCATCTTGACACTGTTCCTGTTATGTTCTAATACGTCTGATGCTCATCGCCTCCGTCCTGCGCCGCAAACGGGATGAGATCGCGGCGACGATCGCGGCTTATGAAGCCAGGATCGATGCTGCGAGAATGGATCTGGCCGCGCTCGAACAAGCCGCACGGCTGTTCGATTCCGAAGGCGAAGGCGGAGGCGACGAGACGGCCCTGCGTCGGGAATTCGAAGGGCCTGGGAAGCCAGAAGACCGTCCTGACCCGCAACGCGATGTCTGGGAGTCGGAGCGGCCGCTCGTCAAAGGCCAATCGGCGCTTCCCGTCGCCAGGCCAAGAGGCTCCGACGATCAAGACGTCGAAAAGCCTCAGTTCACAGGAGACGTCGCATATTCCGCAACGCAGACGGCGGGAGAACAGATCCCGGAAGAATTTTTTTATTTGGATTGGCCGTAACCCATTGAAAAGCCCCGATTCCAAAAAATAAACGATAGCAAATGAAAGCACTTTTACTATCGTTTACGAGCGTTTATTGGCGCTTACTTCCATTTATTTCCCCCGCTGGCGCACGAGGCGCTCGGTATCGAGAAGTCGGCTGTCCCTTGCCGGGCGAGTCGTTTGGGCGCCATATCGAGCCTGCGAACTCGAGGGAGGAACACGTGGATCTCGGCGCCACCGATAAAGTCCGTCCGCTCATCGCCGCCGTCCGGGCGATGGTGCGCGACGAGATCATGCCGCTCGAGGAGGAATACCACGGGGAGGTCGGGCGCGACGGCGATCGCTTCAAGCCGACCAAGCGCTTTATCGAGATCCGAGAATCGCTCAAGGCAAAGGCGAAGGCCAAGGGTCTGTGGAATTTCTGGCTCACCGGCTCCGACAAGGGCTTTGGTCTCACCACGGTCGAATACGCTTATCTCGCCGAAGAAATGGGCTGGTCCCCGCTCGCCTCCGAGGTCTTCAACTGCTCGGCCCCCGACACCGGCAACATGGAAGTGATCGAGCGCTTCGGCACGGCCGAGCAGAAGGCGCGCTGGCTGCCTGATCTGCTCGAGGGGCGCGCGCGTTCCGCCTATCTCATGACCGAGCCAGGGGTCGCCTCGTCCGACGCGACCAACATCGCCATGGACGCGCGGCTCGAAGGCGACGAATGGGTGCTCAACGGCGAGAAATGGTGGTCGTCCGGGGCCGGCGATCCGCGCTGCTCGCTCTATATCACCATGACGCTGACCGATCCCGACGCCACGCCGCACGCGCGCCACTCGATGCTGTTCGTGCCCGCTGCAACGAAGGGCATCGAGGTCTTGAGAGCGATGAAAGTCTACGGCGACGACGACGCGCCGCACGGCCATATGCACATCCGCTTTCGCGACGTCCGCCTGCCCAAGGACGCCATGATCCTTGGCCGCGGGCGCGGCTTCGAAATCGCACAGGGTCGGCTCGGACCGGGACGGATTCACCATTGCATGCGCGCGATCGGCCAGGCCGAGCGGGCGCTCGAAGCGATGTGTCGTCGCTCGGCCTCGCGCACGGCGTTCGGGCAGAAGCTGTCGCGCCTCGGCGCCAATCCCGACATCATCGCCGAAGCGCGCATGAGCATCGAAATGGCCCGCCTGCTGTGCCTGAAAGCCGCCTGGGCGATGGACACGCAAGGCGCGCGCGCCGCGGCGCCTCTTATCTCGCAGATCAAGGTCATCGCGCCGCGGATCGCGCTCGACGTGATCGATCAGGCGGTGCAAATGCATGGCGGGGCCGGCGTCAGCCAGGACTTCCCGCTCGCCCGCATGTGG
>DATCEJ010000023.1:0-4196 GCA_036510135.1 Roseiarcus sp.
TGGATTTCCTTGGATTCTCTCGTCCGAATCGAGACTTATCAATGGGTTACGCGACTTCTAGCGAGAAAAAAATTTACCTCCCCTTTGCCCCTAGCGTGGCGAGGCGCCGGGGCGGCAGCCCACGAGGCCATTTGGAGGCGCGGAATTATCCATGGGGCAAGCTTACCTCTATTTCTGATTTTCTGCAATAGATAGTTTTCCCATCCCCTCCCTTTCGGCAGGCCGAATGTTTCGGTCCGAAGGCCTGCGCGCCTATCCTCGGTTCCGTTCCGAAGTGTGACGCGGATCACAGCGGACGCTGCGGTATGGCGTTAACTTCCGATTAACGGATTGGAAGGACTTGGATCATGAAGAGGATTTTGGTGGCGGTGGCCTGCCTCCTCCCGTTCGCGCTGGCCGCGGAAGCAGGCATCAATCGGCATTCTCCCGAGGCGGCCGTCAATGCCGCATACGTTGCTGATGAAGCAGCGCTTCAGGGCCGCGGCGCGGGGATCATGGGCGACAATACGCTTCGCGCCCGCTTCTTCTCGCGGTCACTGCTGCGCTCGATCGCGGCCGGAGAGGTCGTCGCCAGCGGCGTCAATGCGTCGCAGGCGCTCCGCGATCCCTTTACCGACCAGGCCCCTCACCTTGTCGCCCTCAGCGTGGCTTCGATTTCGGAAACGCGCGACGCCGCCAAGGTGCTCGCCGAATTCGCCCGCGGCGACGGCGCGCGCGAGCAATTGACCTATTCCATGCTGTTCGAGCGCGGCGAATGGCGCATCAACGATATTGCCTATTCCACGCTGGATGGCCAAAGCCACACCCTGCGCGGCGTGCTCGCGGCGAACTAGCGCAAGCGATTGCCGACCGTTCGTCGCGAAACTCAAGCGCGAGAGGAGGCCTAAATCAAGGATGCGTCATAGGCGTAAGTCCCATTCCAATGGGCTGCGGACGCACCGCTAGCGGCGGTCTTTTTCGGATCGTCCTTGATTTGGTTCTCCTCTCGCGTTTTCTTCCGATGAAACTGGGTGTCGAGCGTTTCGGCCCGGCGCGAGAGCCCACGCGGACCTGCCGTCACCTTTCAAATCAAAGTGACTGAACGCTGAACCCTTCCAGCGCGCGTCTGGCGGCCCTATGCTTCGCTCGCGGGGCAAAGGAGGCTTTGATGCGCAGCGGCTTGCGGATCAATCCGGCGCTTTGCGTCGCGGCCGTGCTTTCGCTCATCGTTACCCAGGCGCCTCGGGCGGTCGCGGCGAGCTCGCCGGTCGCCGTCGACGCCGCGATCGTGCTCGCCGCGGACGTCTCCCGCAGCATCGACGACGACGAGTACGCGCTCGAGCGGCGCGGCTATGGCGACGCGATCCAGGGTCAGCAACTCCTGGACGCCATCTCGACCGGGCCGCACGGCGCGATTGCGCTCGCTTACGTCGAGTGGGCGGGCGATGGCGAGGAGCGGGTGGTGGTCGACTGGGCGGTGATCCGCAACCAGAACGACGCCCGCGCCTTCGCCGCCGCGATGAGCGCGGCGCCGCGCTTGTTTATCGGCCGGACCGCGATCGGCGCGGCGATCGATTTTTCCTTCTCCCTGTTTGCCGAGAGCGGCTTCGAGACCAGCCGGCGGGTGATCGACGTCTCCGGCGACGGCACGAGCAACCAGGGCCGCCTCGTGACCGAGGCGCGGGACGCGGCGGCCGGAGCGGGCGCGGTGATCAACGGGCTCGCCATCTACAATCGCAAGGCTGCGGCAGCGGGCGGCTATCTCGCCATGCACACCAATCCGCCAGGCGGTCTTGCGCAATATTACCGCGAGAACGTGATCGGCGGCCCCGGCGCGTTCGTGGTCCAGATCGACGACTTTCGGAGCTTCGGCGACGCGATGATGCGCAAGCTGGTCAACGAGATTTCCGACGCGCGTCAGCCCGGCTGAGCGGGCGGATAGGCTTCACTGCAAGCGCGGGCGCTTCAGGAAGGTCGAGCGATCGGCCGAGCGCAGGCGCAAGCCTATCGCCCGGCCATCGCGGATGATTTCGAGCGGAATCTCGACCCCCGCCGGCCCGCGGCTCCAAACCTTGCGATAGAAATCGCCCAGACTTTCAATCTCCGATCCGCCGACGCCGGCGAGGACATCGCCGCGGCGGATTCCCGCTTCGGCCGCGGGGCCGTTTTCAGCGACGCTCGCAACGATGATTTCATCGCTATTTTCGGCCGAAAAAACACCAAGCCAAGGCCGCGCTGGCTTGTTGACCCGGCCGTAGGTGAGCAGATCGTCGAGGATCGGCGGCAAAAGGTCGATGGGCACGATCATGTTGATGTCGCGCGGACCGCCCTTGTCGCTGAGTTGCTCGACATGCAATGACCCGACGCCGACTAGCCTGCCCTCCGCGTCGATCGCGCCGGCGCCGCCCCAGAACTGATGGGCGGGCGAGGTGAAGATCGCCTCGTCGAGAAAATATTCCCAATAGCCGGCGAATTCCTGCCTGCCGACAACCATCGCGCGCACCGGTTTTGTCCCGGCGCCGGCGGCGACCGTCACGGGATCGCCGAGCTTGACCTCGCTCGAGCGGCCGAGCTCGATCGCCGGGCAATTGAGGTCGCCCAGCGCCTGGACGAGGCCGAAGCCGGTCTCCGCATCGATGGCAAGCGCGTGAGCGGGAGTGACCCGGCCCTCAGCGTCGGCGAGCCAGACATGCTCGGCCTCGGTGATCAGATACCCGATTGTCAGCACCAGGCCGCTCTCGCGGATGACGATGCCGCTGCCCGAGCGCTGCTCACCCAGCGTTTGAGCGGTGAAGGCGTCCTCTGGAATTGAAGCTTGAACGGTAACGATCGATTTGAGCGCGCGCTTCACGTTGGAGGCGGGACCGCCATTCGGCAAGCCGGATTGCGGTTCGTCGCGTCGCCGCTTCTCGGTCATCGGTCTATCCTTTTTCCTTCCGCTCCACGGCGCAGTTTAAAACACGGGCTTGACGACAAGGTTGCGAGCTGATCGCCGCATGCGCGTTTGCCCGTCGTTTGACGTCGATCAAGGTCTCGATCTGCGTACCTGGCCCATAATTGTGGCGCAGTTCGTTCCGTTCGCGCAATGGGGAGCCCAGGGCGATCGACGAGTATGGGTTGGCCGCGTCGGTAAGGGTCGGAATCGAAGCGTCCTAAATCAGCGCCGCGCCGGAACCCTGGCTGCGCTCGTCGAGCACGGACTGAAGATATTGCCCGTACGAGCTTTTGCCGAAGCGGGCAATGAGACGCTTGAACTGGGCGACGTCGATGAGGCCGAGGTCGAGCGCGATTTCCTCCGGGCAGCTGATCTTGGTGCCCTGTCGCTGCTCGAGCGTCCTGACGAAGCTTGCGGCGTCGATCAGCGAGTCCGGCGTTCCGGTGTCGAGCCACGCGTAGCCGCGTCCCATCCGCTCGACGCTCAGTTCTCCGGCTTCGAGATAGATGCGATTGACGTCGGTGATCTCGTACTCGCCGCGCGGCGACGGCTTGAGCTGCTTGGCGATTTCGACGACGCGGGAATCGTAAAAGTAGAGGCCGGTCACGGCCCAGTGCGACTTGGGAGCGGCGGGTTTCTCTTCGATCGAAATGGCTCGGCCGGCGGAATCGAATTCAACCACCCCGTAGCGCTCGGGATCGGGCACGTGATAGGCGAACACGGTCGCGCCCTCATCGCGTCGCGACGCCCGGCGAAGCTGCTCGCTCAAGCCCGCGCCGTAGAAAATGTTGTCGCCAAGGACGAGCATCGCCGGCTCTCCGGCCACGAACGCCTCGCCGATCACGAAAGCCTGCGCGAGCCCGTTGGGCTCGGGCTGCTCCGCATACTCGATTCGAATGCCCCATTCCGAGCCATCGCCAAGCAGGAGGCGAAACATCGGCAGATCATGCGGCGTCGAAATGATCAGCGCCTCGCGGATCCCGGCGAGCATGACCACCGACAGCGGATAATAGATCATCGGCTTGTCGTAGACGGGGACGAGTTGCTTCGAGACCGCAAGCGTAATCGGATGCAGCCGGGTGCCTGCGCCGCCCGCCAGAATGATGCCCTTCATCCGCGGAAAACCCTGTTCGTCGCTAAGGCCAATCGTCGCTTAAGCCAAAGTTCTGGCCTCGGCGATCACGCCGAGACGCTCGCCGGCGTAGACCTTGTCCCTGAGCGGGCGCCACCACCACTCGTTGTCGAGATACCAGCGCACCGTCTTCTCGATGCCGCTATCGAA
>DATCEJ010000024.1:0-2606 GCA_036510135.1 Roseiarcus sp.
ACTCTGCCAGGCATGAGAGCCTTGCTGGTGTTTCTCGACGAATGGTTAGGGGGCAACAACGGCGACTATTTCGACTATTCCCTGCTGCTGCGCTCGCCGCTGCTGGCGGGCTGAACGCAACTATCATCGGCGGAGCGAGAGGGCGGCTTTCGGGCCGCCCTTTCTATTTGAGGGAGAGATTAGGCCGCATCGGTCGCGCTGTTTCGCTGGGTGCGGTACCCCGCATAGCCGAGTCCGACGAAACCGATCATCAGCATCGCCCAGGTCGATGGCTCGGGAGCCGCGAGCGTGGTCACGTTGCCGTCGATGGCGAGTTTGAGCGAGCCGAGACCGCTCGTGCCGGCGACCTCTACGAAGTAAGTTCCCGCGTCCTCAAAGTCCCCGAACGGAGTGAACGAACCGACGACCGCCGTCTGGCCCCCCAAGGATGGCGCCGAAACCATGGCCTGCTCGATCACGCTCCCGAGGGGAATGAAGGGCGAGGCGCCCGAGGTCGAGGTCCAAGTCGAAAGGATCAGCGTCCCCATGCCAGCCGGAATCTGGTCCATGCTCGGGCCGGAAATCGACATCGACGCGGTGATATATTCGGCAGTCGGCAGGGTGAACTCGAAGAAATCCTCGAACATCTGGCCGCTGCCCGGCGTCTTCGTGCTGGGAAACGAGACGCTGTCATTCAGGATCGAGCCGAGGTTTTCGACTGTAATCGTCGTTGCGTGAGCTGCCGGCGAGCAGAGAATTGCAACGCCAAATATGGCAAGTGATTTCATCAGGACATTCGTGCTCATGAGCCATTCCCCAATCAGCATTCAGATTCAACGAGATCAACACCAGCAATGTGGAATTTATACGAGGGGATGGCTAAAAGCAACACAATTTATCTAAAAATTAGCGTGAATCCGGAGACATTGGTTAACACCACTCCCGGCGGCTAAGCAGTCAATCGGCGCCTGCGGCGCGCCATTATGGATGAAAATGGTGGCGCCGCGGACCGATTTGTCAGAGCCTCGCGGCGGGTGACGTGTCGAGGCTGACATCTCTGCGGTGGCTCACGACCCCGATAAGCAGTCCGGCCCGCGCTGCGTAGAGGTACCATTCTTTGTCGCCCCCTGGAACGGGGAGCACGTATGGCAGTGTCTCGAACGTACCTGCAGCGTCACGGTCGCCTTCCGACGGAAGGAGGCGACGATGCAAGCGATCATTGAGCGGTGCTGTGGTCTGGACGTGCATCAAGAGACGGTCGTAGCGTGCGTTCTGGTCGGCGTGCCCGGGGCGCAACCAACCAAGGAGGTGCGGACGTTTCGCACGATGACGCGGGACCTCGAAGTGCTGCGGGACTGGCTGAGGGCGGCGGCCGTGACGCACGTCGGGATGGAGAGCACGGGCGTCTACTGGCGCCCGGTCTACGCCGTCCTGGAGGAACATTTCGAACTGATCGTCGGCAACGCCCGGCACATCCGCAACGTGCCGGGGCGCAAGACCGATGTGAAGGATTCCGAATGGATCGCCGATCTGGTGCGACATGGCCTGATCGCCAAGAGCTTCGTGCCGCCCCGGCCGCTGCGGGAACTGCGCGAGTTGCTGCGTTACCGCCGCAAGCTGGTGGAGAGCCAGGCGGCCGAACGCAACCGGCTCCTGAAGCTCCTTGAGACCGCCAACATCAAACTGGCGAGCGTGGCTTCCGACGTTTTCGGCGTGTCCGGCCGGGCGATGCTCCGGGCGCTGATCGCGGGCGAAGCCTCGGCCGAGGCGATGGCGGATCTCGCCAAGGGCCAGCTGCGACGCAAGCGGGCCGATCTGATCCTGGCGCTCGACGGGCGGACGGAGGAGCACCATCGTTTCCTCCTGGCGATGCAGCTGCGCCGGCTCGAAGCGATCGAGGCGGACATCGCAGCGCTCGACCTGCGCATCGGCGAGCGGCTCGAGCCTTATCGGATGCCGCACGCGCTCCTGACGCAGATCCCGGGCGTCGACTGGCTTGTCGCCGCGGTGCTGGTCGCCGAGATCGGCGTCGACATGAGCGTGTTCTTGAGCGTCTATCACTTGAGCGCCTGGGCCGGCGTCTGTCCCGGCAGCCACGAGAGCGCCGGCCGGCAGAAGAGCGGCCGCGCCCGAAAGGGCAATGTCCACCTCCGCACCATCCTGGTCGGCGCCGCAATTTCCGCGGGGCGAACCAAGGGCAGCTATCTCAAGGACAAGTTCCACCGCCTCAAGGCCCGCCGCGGCGCCTTGCGCGCGGCGCTTGCCATCGCTCACAAAATCCTCGTCTCCGCCTATCACATGCTCGCCAAGAACTTGCCCTATCGCGAGCTCGGCGAAGCGTATCTCGACCAGATCGGCCACACCCGAACCGTCGCCAACCTCAAACGCCGCCTCGCACGCCTCGGCTATCGCGTCACCCTCGAACCCACGGTTCAGGCCACGTGACGCCAATGCACGAGAGGCTATTTTCATGGCAGAGATTCGCGATTTGCCCAACGGAACGGCCATGCGCTCTTGGTTGAGGTCGTGGACGGCGTTGTGGATGGCTTGGTCGAGCGCTGCGACATCGGTGAAGGTCTGATGGGCGAGGCGATGGGCCTTGAGGTCGCGCCAGACGGCTTCGATGT
>DATCEJ010000025.1:0-6952 GCA_036510135.1 Roseiarcus sp.
CGCGAAATCCCAAGCGCCCGCACGCCATAGCCGAGCATATAAACGGTCGCGATATAAAAAAGCGCGTAGCAGACGACGATCGCGAGCGACCCCTGGATCAGAGGGGCCAGATGGTCTCTCAGGATGGCCGCCAGTGGAACGTCGACCCGCCTATCCTGGTCGAGAGCCTTGAACGCCGGCGTCTCCTCGAGCGAGACGCGCACATAGAGTCCGATCGCGACCAGCACCGCGCTCAAGAGAAAGGGGACGCGCCACGCCCAATCGACAAAGGCAGCCTCGCCGAATCCAACGAGCAACAGAAGAAAGAGGCCAGTCGCAATAAGGAAGCCGATCGGCGGCCCCAGTTGCGGGAACATGCCGTACCGGGCGCGTTTGCCTTCAGGTGCGTTCTCGACCGCGATCAGCGCCGCGCCACCCCATTCGCCGCCAAGCCCAACACCCTGCACGAAACGCAAAGCGGCGAGCGCCCACGGCGCGAACGCGCCTGCGCTGGCGTAGGACGGCAGCGCGCCGATCAGCGTCGTCGCCAGTCCCATCGTCAGCATGGTGGCGACAAGGGTCGATTTGCGTCCGATACGATCGCCGAAATGGCCGAACAGGAAGGAGCCCACGGGACGCGCAAGGAAGGCGAGACCGAAGGTCAGATAGGCGTTGAGCGTCTGCGTCTCGGGCGCGGATTTCGGGAAGAACATCGGCCCGAAAACGAGCGCCGCCGCAGTGCCGAAAATATAGAAGTCGTAGAACTCGATCGTCGTGCCGACGAGGCTCGCGAGCGCGATCTTGCCGACACCGGCGCGCTGCGATTCCTTTGCTCGTGCAGTCGCTGTCGTTGTCATGGTCGTCCCCTCGCATCCATTATCGGCGGCGTTCGCTGTCGCTGCTCGCCTCTCTTACGTCTTCAAGTCTCCGCATGCGCCTTATCGAAGCGCCACACCTCCTCGAATCCCATGAGCCGGTTCATCTCCGCGAATGCGTAGAGCGGCGCGGATGAGCCGAGCGACGAGCCCGTCTCGCGGATCTGGCGATAGACCGTCTCCAGCGCCGCCGCGGCGCTGAGGAGGCCGGCGACCGGATAGATGGCGAGCGCGTAACCGATCTCTGCCAGACGCGCGTTGCTCAACATCGGCGTGCGTCCGCCCTCAACCATATTGGCGATGAGTGGCTTGTCGCCGAGCTCGCGGCCGATCGTGGCCATCTCGTCTTCCGTCTCCGGCGATTCGACGAACAGCATGTCCGCCCCGGCCTCGGAATAAGCGCGGGCGCGCCGGATCGCTTCGGGCAAACCCTTCGACGTTCGCGCATCGGTGCGGGCGATGATGAGAAAATCAGGGCTTGTTCGCGCTTCTGCCGCGACCGCGATCTTGCGGACCATTTCCTCGGCCGGAATAACGCGGCGATCCGGCGTGTGGCCGCACTTTTTGGGGAACTCCTGGTCCTCGAGCTGAATCGCGGCCGCGCCGGCCCGCTCATAGCCACGAACGGAATGGCGCACGTTGAGCAACCCGCCGTAGCCGGTGTCGCCGTCGGCGATGAGCGGCGCCCCGGCCATACGCGCCATCGCTTCGACCCGGCCGACCATGTCGGCGTAACTCGCGAGCCCCGCGTCGGGCAAGCCCAGATGCGAGGCGACCGCGCCATAGCCGGTCATGTAGAGCGCCTCAAAGCCCATCGCCGCCGCCATCCGCAGCGAGACCATGTCGTAGACGCCCGGCGCCGCGATCACACGGTCCTTTGGACGAGCGTTCAGAACCTCACGGAGCGTCGACATGATGAATATCTTCCCTACGCTATCCTTCGCGCCCAAAACCGAGCGCCGCGCTTTTATGAGCGACGTTTGGTAGAGCAGCAACGCCACGCGCGGCAACATCGCCGTTTTGGTTTGTCGCCGCCCGTGTCGAACTGAATGGGCGCGAGTTGCATTTTTTCTCAAGGTCACCGATCGGTCAAAAAGCTGGCCTATGCAGCTTCTGGGCAGGGCATTGAGGGACGGAGAAACGCTCATGAAGAAATTTCTCGCTTTGTACATGGCCGATGCCTCGGGGATGGCCGACAGGATGAAAAACTCGACGCCCGAACAACGAAAAAAGGGGACGGAGGCGTGGGAAACGTGGATGGCGAGTAACAAGGCGTCGCTCGTCGATCGCGGCGCGCCGGTTGGAAAGACCAAGCGCGTTGACACGAAAGGGACGAAGGACGCGAAAAACGACGTCTGCGGCTATTCTATCGTCCAAGCCAATTCGGCTGACGAGGCGGCGAAGATCTTTGGGAAGGATCAGCCATTCCTGCAAATGCCGGGCGCAGCGATCGAAGTAATCGAGATTATGGAGATGCCGGGCGCATAAGCGTCCGATCCGAATGATGAGGCGGGGCCGCGGATGCGGCCCCTTTCTTTGCCAGCGTTGGCAAGCGGCCTGGTTGATGCGCCAGCGCTCAAATTCAATCAGAACAGCAATTGCTTTAAGGTCGTACCGCGCGCCTGACGCGCCGCGACAAGACTGGGAGGAAAGTCGATGACCATAGTCAAGCACAGCATTGACGCAGAAATGGCGGAGAAGGCCGTTGCGGGGGCGGCAAAGAAGGCGACCGAACTCAAGCTCAAAATGTGCATCGCCATTGCCGACGAGGCCGGCGATATCAAGGCTTTCCTTCGCATGGATGGCGCGCCCAAGCTTTCGATCGATATCGCGCAGAACAAGGCCTATACCGCCGCGTCGTTTTCGATGCCGACACACGCCTGGTTCGACTTCATCAAGGACGATCCGCCACTGCTGTACGGGATCACGCACACGCCACGCCTCACCGTCTTTGGCGGCGGATTTCCAATCAAGCTCGAGGGCGAGATCGTTGGCGCGATCGGCTTGAGCGGCGGCCACTATACGCAGGACATGGAATGCGCGCGAGCGGGGCTGGCCGCAATCGGCGCCGAGCCATTGTAGGCGCCGAGCGTCACCGCGCGGAAGTAGCACCGTGCCGAAAAACGGCTTGCGCATAATTCCTGTGAATCGCAGAACTCGACCAGCAGCGCCAGGGGCCACGCTCTGCTACCAAGCTTGCAGGCGCCTTGTTCGCCGACTCCAAGGGATGGGGGAACGCTATGCTGATCCGCGGAGCAGCCGGCTCCGTCGCGGCACTCCTGTTATCCGGGACTGCGGTGCTCGGCGCTGACGCGTCGCCCGCAGACGCCCCGGCGGCGCCCCAGGAAACGCAAGCTCCAGCGTCGCCCGTCGCGCCGGCTTTAGGGGCTTCCGTGAGCGCCCCCGCGCCTTTCCTTATCTTACCCGCGCTGCCGGCCGATTATTTCGCGACCACGCCGCATCTTCTGGGCGAGTGGCCAGGCATACGCTCGAAGCTGAACGATCTCGGCGTCAATGTCTCGATCACCGGGGTCGACGAAGCGGTGTTGAACCTCTCCGGCGGCGAGCGCCGCATAGCGCAGCAGGCTGGGCAAGTCGCGTTGCAGGCCGAATTCGACTTGCAAAAGAGTTTGGGCCTGCAAGGAACACGGTTCCTTGTGACGCTGGTCGATCGCTGGGGCCGGGACGCCGCCACGGACGCAGGCATCCCGGCGCTTCAATTGCTGAACGAGGTCTACGGGCGCGGCAACATCCTTCGTCTGGAGCAATTCGCCTGGGATCAAAAGTGGTTCGACGACCGGCTCGAGACCACAGCCGGCCGGATGGCCTTCGGCGACGAGTTTTTCACCTACCCTTGCGACTTCATCAATCTGACCTTTTGTCCCGGGCAGGCAGGCAACCTCGTGGGCGACTACATCTACAACTGGCCGGTCAGCCAATGGGCCGCCGTGGCCAAGGTGAACTTCGGGTCTGAGGGTTATTTCAAGGCCGGCGTTTTCGATTCGAACAGCGCCTATTTGGAAACGACGCCCAATCCCGCGTCGTTGCCCGCCTTCCCCGGCGAGTCGCAAGGCGCCATTTTTCCCGCCGAAATCGCCTGGACGCCAAAATTCAACGGCCTCGCCGGAAGCTACCAGGTTGGCGGTTGGTGGAGCAGCGACGCCGCGGCGAATGTCGCGACCAGCATCAATGGAGAGCCGATCCTGGTGTCAGGGCTGCCCGGGGCTCCCGGTCATGGACGCTACGGCTTCTCCACCGTGTTGCAGCAGCAACTCGCCCTTGCTCCCGACAACCCAGATAAGAAGAACAACGGCCTGAACGTCTTTCTCCTCGCTTCTTACGCGGATCGTCGCACCTCCACCACGGACTACCAGATCTTCGGAGGCATCGTGCAATACGGCCTTGGGTCCTGGAGGCCGAGGGACGGATACGGGATTGCGGTCGGCACGACGCACGTCAATCCGAATATCGCCAACGGGCAAATCCTGGCCAATTCCCTGGGCGTCGGCCCGGGCATTGTTCAGCACAATGAATACGTAACGGAAGCCTGGTACGGTTGGCAGACGACGCCCTGGCTGAACTTAAAGCTCGACGCGCAATACGTGATTTGCCCGGGCGGGTATACGAGCCCGACGAATCGCAACGCGTTCGTACTCGGCGTGAGAACGACGGTCGATTTCTGGTAGACTTTGTCTCAAGGCCGCGAGACCTTGTTGAAACGGGGGGATGGGCGCCATGACTGAGACAATGAGGCGCGGCGCGGCAAGCGCCGCCAGCAGCGCTTCGCCAGGCGAAGCTCCGAGTGTCATTCCTGACAAGCTTCCCTTCGCGCGCGCCGCCAGCATCATAGCGGTCATTCTGTTGGCGGGCGCCCTTTTCGGCTACGACCAAGGCGTCATTTCCGGCGCCCTCATCGGAATCAAGAAAGCGTTCGACGTCGGTCACGTCGCGCTCGAGATCGTCACCAGCTGGGTAACCCTGGGCGCCATGTTCGGGTCGCTCGCCGGCGGTTATTTCGCCGATCTTTTTGGCCGAAAGCGCACGCTCCTCGCTGCGGCTGCTCTTTTCATTATCGGCGCGCTCGTGCAGTCCCTCGCCCCGAACGTGCCAATCCTTGTCTTCGGCAGGCTCGTGGCTGGCTTCGGCGTTGGCGTCGCCGCGGTCGCCGCTCCGCTTTACGCGGCGGAGCTCGCCCCCGCGGCGCAGCGAGGTCGGTTCGTCTCGTCGTATCAGCTCGCGATTACCGTCGGCATTTTCGTTGCTTATTTCGTCAATCAGGCGCTTGCCGGTCCCGACGGTTGGCGCACGATGCTCGGGGTCGCGGCGGTTCCCGGCGCCCTCCTCGCGCTCGCCGTTCTGATCGCTGTCGAGTCGCCGCGCTGGTTCGCCAAGGTTGGGCGCCGCGAGGACGCTCTCCGCACGCTCGTCGCTCTCGGCGCGGAGCATGACGCCGAGGCGCGACTCGCGGCGATCGCGAAGTCGTTGCGCGCTGAGGTCAAAGCGAGGTCCTGGGGAGAGGTCTTTGCGCCGCGCTGGCGAACGCCGCTGATGATCGGCGTTGGACTCGCCGTCCTGCAGCAGCTCACCGGCATCAACGCCATCATCTATTACTCGAACAGCATCTTCGCCGCCGCGGGCTATGCGACGCCCGCTGAGCAAGCCCAGGCCACGACCTGGGGCATCGGCGCGGTCAACGTGCTCTCCACCTTCATCGCGATCGCCTTCATCGATGGCCTCGGCCGGCGCCCGCTCCTGATCGCGGGTCTCGTCGGCATGGCGCTCAGCCTCGCCGTGGTCGGCTTCGCGTTTTGGCAATCGGCGACGGAAGGCCGCCTCGGAAGTTCGGCGGGCGTGATCACGCTTATCGCGCTTGTCGCCTTCATCATCTCATTCGCGTTCTCGGCTGGCCCGGTCACGTGGACAGTCATCAACGAGATCTATCCAAACGAGATTCGTGGACGAGCCGTGGCGGTCGCGACCGCGGTCAACTGGGGCGCGGCTTTCCTCGTCAGCGCATTCTTCCTGTCGCTGGTGCACGCGATCGGGCAGGCGTACACGTTCTGGCTGTTCGCCGCTTTCTGCGTAGTTGGCCTCATCTGGGTCATCGTCGCCGTGCCTGAGACACGAGGCCGATCGCTGGAAGAGATCGAGGCGTCGTGGCGCCAGGCGCCGGGCGGGTCGTAGTCTAGCTGCCGACGATCGCCTCGAAGGCGGCCCTTACGCGCTTACGCGCATCGGCGAGTGCGGCCGCGAACGCCTCAAAGTCGGGAAAGCCGCTCGCCGCGGCAATGCGGCGCTTCACGCCTGCCGCGGCCCTGGCGGGATCGAATGGACCGGAGGTCGACAGGCGCATGAACTGTGTCGCATCGGTGTAAAGCCGGTGCGCGTCGACGAGGGTTTCGGCCTGCTCGGGCGTGATCAGGCGCGCTCGGTTTGCCTCTTCCACGACCTTTCGAGTCGAGACGCCGAGAATGGCCGGATGGTCGTGCGCGAAGGCCAATTGCAGATACTGGGCGATGAACTCGATGTCGATGAGGCCGCCTGCCGCGAGCTTCAGGTCCCAGGCGTCGCTGTCGCCCTTTTCCCTGGCGATGAGCCCGCGCATGGCGCCGGTCTCCCGGGCGACTTTGGCGGCGTCGCGTTCGCGCGTCAGCGTCTGCCGCACCGTCTTGGCGACATCAGCTCCGAGGCTCGCATCGCCCGCGACGAAACGGGCGCGGGTCAGCGCCATGTGCTCCCAGATCTCCGCCTCGTCCCGCTGGTAGAGCTTGAACGACGCGAACTGGGTCGCGACCGGGCCCTGACGGCCCGAAGGCCTGAGGCGCATGTCGACTTCGTACAGGCGGCCAGCTTTGGTCGGCGCCGTCAGGGCCGAGATGAGCCGCTGCGTCAGGCGCGCGTAGTAAAGCGTGGGACCGAGTCGCTTCCGGCCGTCCGACTCGCTGGCGTCAGCGGGAAAATCGTAGATGAGCATGAGGTCGAGATCGGAGGCCGCGGTCATTTCGTGCGAACCGAGCTTGCCAAGCGCGACGATCGCAACCCGGCCGCCACGGATGCGCCCATGCTCGGCTGCAAAAGCCTCGATCACGCGCTTGAGC